>JBGTJP010000052.1:0-12821 GCA_041745075.1 Pyrinomonadaceae bacterium
GCAGATCGTCAATTCTACGGCCATCACCGCCCGCGACAAGGTAGAGCTTGTTAGTCGCACTATCGACCGCACCCACATGCAGGTCGCGGACACGACCGATTTCGTCCACGCAAAGATAGTTGAGCCCGCCCGTGAGATCGCAGCGATCATGGCCGGTGTCAAAAAGGGCCTGGAAGTGCTGTTTGCCCCCACCCCGAAACAGATCGACCGCGTTTATGTGGAAGAGGAAATGTTCATTGGCTAGGACAGGTATAGATAAATAAAGCGGCGCTGTGGATTTGTCCGCGGCGTCATTTTTTGCTCATAGTTTTGTGTTCCTTTCCGAGCGGCCAAATGCTACTATCTCTTTTAGTTAGCCTCGCGCTTAAATACTCTCAATCTGAACGTTCTCACGTTTCAAAAAACAGTAAGATGCACGCATTTCGAAGCATTGAATTAATAGTTGCCGCCGCCCTTTTGTTGGTTGTCACGTCGGCGGGTTTTGGTCAAACCCCAACCGCTACACCGGATGACGACCGGCCTGTGAAAATAACAACTTCGCTCATTCAACTTGATGTCCAGGTGACCGGAAATGACGGCAAGCCCGTAAAAGGCCTAACCGAGAAGGATTTTTCCGTCTATCAAGATGGCAAACTCCAGCAGATCTCGGCGGTTACCTTTGTTGATGAAGCGTCAGACGTCCGAACGGAGGTTCTGCGAAAACCGGCTGATGGCGATAAACGCCCTGTACCGCCACCGTCCGGTGCGCGGTCAAACCAGGGCAGGATCATCACTTTCGTCCTGGATGACGGGAACTGCCTCGCAACCCTCGCCGGCACGGCTGGCATGCGCGACGCGGTGCGCCGCTTTATAGCAGATCAAATGCTGCCCGACGATAAGGTCGCGATATATCGGACCGCTGGGGGTGCGAGCCTTCTGCAGGCATATACTTCGAACAAGGAACTGCTGAGGCGTCTGGCCAACAAAATCTCGTTGCTGCCGTCACGAGCTTGCGGGAGCACCTTCGAGGCGCTGCGGGATACTTCGACGATAAAGGTAACAGGAAGCGGCGCTGCTTCGTTCGAAAGCGAGGCCGACAAGGTGGCACGTGCTGACCGCGAATCGCGCGAACGACGCAACCAGGTTGTCGGCACGATCGGCGTTCTAAGTTTCGTAGTCGACCGCCTAAAGAATATTCCGCAGCGAAAAACGATCTTTTTATTGTCTGAGGGTGTTATAGCAGATGTTAAGGACGACACATTCGATAGGCTTCGTGAACTTGCGGACAAGGCCGCCCGTTCGTCGGTGGTCATCCATACGATGTCGAACAAAGGAGTAAGCATTCCGGGTATGATCTTGGCGCAGGACGAAGTGCTGCCGGGAATTATCGCCGGTTCTGACAATATTACCGCTGCCGTTGAAGCACGGAGTGCTGAAGAACGAAGTCTCAGCGAAGGATTATCGTACCTTGCGGGTGAGACCGGCGGGAGATTTATTCGAAGCAGCAATCGCCTTGAAACGGACGTCGAACGTATCCTGACGGCACAGGCGGCATATTATTTGATCGCCTACGAGCCTGATGAGGGAACCTTTAAGGGAAAGGCTTTTCACAGGATTCAGGTGAGAACGACCGACGATAGCCTGACTGTAAGCTCCAGAAAAGGGTTCTATGGGCGAAGCGATGTCGAAGCTCAGCCGGTTTATAAAACTCCAGACAGCCCCCTTTTTCAAGCTCTAGCCGCTCCCTTTTCCGAGAACGGGTTGGATGTCCGTCTAACGCTTCTTTTTGGACGCAGTGACAAAACGGGCGGCAGCTTTGTAAGAGCATTGTTTCACGTGCCGGGAGAGGATCTTGCGCTTATGCCAGATGGGGCGGGGAAAAAAACGTCACTCGACATTGTGGCCGTCATTCTTGACGAGAAAGGAAAGGTCGTCGATGAATTCAATCGGACCTATCCAATTAAGGTGCCGCAGCAAGGCATAGCAACCGTTAACCAAAATGGCTTCGATTTTTCGACGGATATGGCTGTGAAAAAACCTGGGATCTACACCTTCCGGATCGCCGTGCGCAACAATTATTCGAAACGGCTCGGCTCGGCCGGTGACATCGTTGATATCCCCGATATGAAGGACCGGGATTTGCGTATGACCGGGCTGATAACAACAGTTGTTCAAGCCGACGGTTTGCCGGCCCTTCCGATTGAACGACCGATCAATGCTGCATTTGCACCGGTTTTTTCGACTGGTGTTCCGGCCGTGCGGAGGTATCCTCGCGGGTCGTCCCTGGCGTACGCCTATCACATTAATAATGCGAAAACATCAGATGATGCACCAATACTGACCAAGACCTTGCGGTTATTTAAGGACGGAAAAGAGATCGCCGCGTTTCCCGAAGCACCCATCACCGCTTTGGGGCGGACGAACCCGGCGGGCTTCGGCGACTACGGAGTGATCAGGATAACTGATGCCATCCAGCCAGGGGAATATGTACTTCAAGTGATCGTTCGCGACAAGGCAACAAGTAAGAGCACCTCGCAGTGGGTAGACTTCGAGGTCGTGAATTAGTTGTTTATACTCGGTTGCTAGATAAGTAAGGGATCAAAACCAAGTTTTGACCCCTTAGACATTCTCTGCAAGTTGCTAAAAAAACTAGTTATTGCTCGACCCATCAGGTGTGGTTGTCGTCTGAGGCTTTCCCTCTTTTCGACGCTCCCGCATTTGCTGCCGACGTTCTTCCATCTTTTTCCGCATTTCAGCTTTGCGGGTTTCGAGCTGTTGACGCTGTTCCGGCGTGAGGATCGCAAGGACCTGCTGATGAACGGACTCACCCTTCGTGCGAGCCTGATCGCGTAGTTCCTCCGCTCTAGCTTTCTGAGCGTCGGTGATAGTTCCGGCGCGTTTAGCTTCGTGAATGGCTTTCATCTCTTCCATTGTTGCCGGGTCAGGACGATTTGCTTCATGGATCTGCTTGATCTGGACCTTTTGAGCTTCGGTCAGTTCGATTCCGGCAAGGCCTCGCATTCCGCCGGGGCCCTTCCCGTGCGGCCCTCGACGACCGAAACCTTTACGGTCGTGTTTGCCGGCCCGTTCGACGCTATTTTTTTCGGGCGACGTGGTCTCCTGAGCATATGCGGAAACGGCAAATGAACCCAAAACCATAGCCGACGCGAACAAAGAAATAAACTTATATTTTAATGACATCTTTCGTACCTCGTGTTTTTGATCTACTAAAGCGTGTGCTTTCGTATCTTTGACGCTTGTTGTTGGTGTTTAGCCTAACTTTTCGACCCTGATACTGTAAAGAAATGTAAAATGGGTCAAATTGGTTTACCATTTATGCCGGAACCCGCATTTAACATTTTTGACCCATCGGGCTAAAATACACAGTTTGGGTTCCGAGCAAAGGGAAATTTTCGAAAAGATGAGATTTATTTCCGAGATCAATTCACCGGCAGACCTTCGGCAGCTAAGGGTCGAGGACCTTCAGGAAGTAGCCGACGAACTGCGGCAGTTCATTATAGACACCTGTTCGCGCATCGGCGGCCATACCGGCGCAAGCCTCGGAGCGGTCGAGCTTGCCGTGGCGATGCACTACGTGTTCGATACGCCAAATGACAGACTCGTCTGGGACGTCGGGCACCAGGCCTATGCACACAAGATCCTGACTGGCCGCCGCGATCAGCTTCATACGATCAAACAGCCCGGCGGGTTGAGCGGATTTTTGCGCCGCGATGAGTCGGAATACGACACTTTCGGAGCGGGACATGCGTCCACGTCTCTTTCAGCCGCCTTGGGCATGGCGATCGCGCGTGACCTGAAAAAAGAGGATTTTCACGTTTGTGCCTTGATCGGCGATTCGTCGGTTGCGGGCGGTATGGCGATGGAGGCTATCAATCAGGCCGGCCACCTGAAATCGCGGCTTATCGTCGTCTTGAATGACAACGAAATGTCGATCGCACCGGCCGTCGGTGCCTTGAGTGGTTATCTGAACAGGATAAAGGAGGCCCAGAGCTACCAGCACCTGAAAGAGGAGATCGGCGACGCTCTGGGAAGCGTGCCAGGTATCGGAGGTTCGCTGCGAAGGGCGGCAAAGTCGTTCAAAGACGCGATCGCCGCCGCCGTCTTGCCCGGAGCCCTTGTAAACGAGCTTGGCTTTAAATATATAGGCTATGTTGACGGGCATAACGTCCCAATGCTGGTTGCCGCGCTTGAGGCGGCGAAAAAGGTCGATGACGGGCCGGTGATCGTGCACGCCCTGACGACCAAAGGAAAAGGCTTCCCAAACCCGGAAAAGAATTACTACGCATACCACGCCACCGGACCGTTCGATCCTAAGACCGGCTTGCCCTATAAATCGAGCAAGGTCGCCCCCCCGCAGTATACTCAGGTTTTCGGCGAAACAATGTGTGAGCTGATGGCCAGGGACGACAAGATCGTGGCGTTGACGGCGGCAATGCCGGACGGGACGGGAATTGACAAGGTGCTTAAGAAATTTCCGGATCGGGCCTTCGATGTAGGCATTGCCGAGCAGCACGCTGTAACGTTTTGCGCCGGAATGGCCTGCGAAGGATTGAAACCGGTCGCGGCGATCTATTCAACTTTCCTGCAAAGAGCTTTCGATCAGGTTATCCACGACGTTTGCCTTCAGGACCTGAACGTTACGTTCGCTATGGACCGTGCGGGAATTGTCGGAGCGGACGGGCCGACCCACCACGGCCTTCTCGATATCGCCTACTTTCGCGGCTATCCGAATATGGTGCTGATGGCCCCGAAGGACGAGGCCGAAATGCGCGATATGCTGCTGACGGCCATCGAACACCCGGGGCCGGCGGCGTTACGATATCCGCGCGGAAATGGACTGGGTGTCGATATTAGGTCTGAGCCCAAAAAGATCGAGATCGGGACGGCGGAGATTCTGCGTACGGGAAAGGATGCCGCTATCCTCGCCTATGGGTCGATGGTCAAGCCGGCCATGGACGCCGCCGAAAAACTGTCGTCCGAAGGCATTCAGACAACCGTTGTCAATGCCCGGTTCGTCAAACCTCTCGATGAAAAGACGATCTGCGATCTGGCCGGAGAACATGGATTGATCGTGACCGTTGAAGAGGCCTATCTGGCCGGTGGTTTTGGGTCGGCGGTAATGGAATTGCTTGAGGACAAGGAACTTCTTGAACATACGACGGTTGTGCGAATGGGCGTTCCCGATGAGATCGTTACGCACGGCGATCCTAAAGTTCTGCTTGCGGGGTACGGACTGGATGCCGAAGGTATTTACGCAAAGGTCGTTGCGGGTATGGGATCAATAAGCGGGAAGGCCGCGGGCAATAAGCGTTTTAGAGTGGTTAAATGATCTTTCCGGGGCGGACAGCCGGTCAGGTCTAAACTGAACAAGGAATTTTTATCAGGTAAATGAAACAAGAACCTAAACAGAGCAGCGGTATTCCTCTGATCATTATCGGCGCGGTCTTGGCCGCGGCCGTGATCGGTGGTTATTTTTATTACAGTTCAACGACGGCAGGGCCGGGAAAAGCAAACACGGCAAACACAAGCGGCAACACGGGCAAAACGAACCCGTCAACGACGGCACCGCTGGGTGCAACGCCGCCGAACCTGATCGGTTCGACGACGGCAAACGTTACGATCGAGGAATTTGCCGATTTTCAATGCGGCGCGTGTGCTTCGGTGCATCCCGTATTGAAGGAGATCCAGTCCACCTACGGCAGCCGGATCAGATTCATTTTCCGCAATTTCCCGCTCGCCATTCCGGCCCACGACAAAGCATATGAGGCGGCCGTCGCGGTCGAGGCGGCCGGCCTGCAGGACCGGACGAAATTTTGGGCCATGCAGAACCTGCTGTTTGAAAATCAGCAGACGTGGACGGCAAGCCCGAATTATCGCCAGATATGGGAAGGCTATGTCCAGCAGATCGGGCTTGATGTCGAAAGATTCAAGAACGACATGGCGGGTGGCGAGGCCAAGGCGCGTGTTGACGCCGATCTGCAGCGTGGGCGCGGCCTGAGCTTGGATTCGACGCCGACCCTTCTGGTCAACGGAAAAAACATCCCGCTTCAGTCGATTACCGTTGCTAATCTTCGGCAGGTCGTTGACGCCGAGATCCAAAACGCTATTAAGACGACGCCGGCTTCAAACGCTAAGCCTGCAGGAAATTCCGCGGGGGCCCCGGCCACCGCGAATGCGGCACCGTCGAACGCGACAAAATGACGGAAGTGGACGAAGTAGTGCGGCAATCAATTCCGACGCCAAAGCTGCCGGCCGCAGCCGTACTGGTAGCTTTGGCGGGCCTTGTCGATTCGATATATCTGACCATTCATCATTTGACCTCTGAACCAGTGCCGTGCAGCATCGTTTCGGGGTGTGAAACTGTTTTGACAAGCACTTATGCCGAGTTCGCCGGTTTTCCCCTGGCCGCGTTCGGAGCGGCCGCCTATTTTTTAGCCTTTTCACTCGCATTGCTGGCTGTTTTTGGCAATCGGGCGGCATGGCGGCTGTTTGGGCTGCTCGCGATAGCAATGGCCGGCTTCACCGCCTGGCTTCTGTACCTCCAGGCATTTGTGATCGGTGCTTACTGCCAATTTTGCCTGCTTTCCGCCATTACATCTCTCGGACTTTTCCTCATTGCCCTCTTTTCAAGATTCTGGCAGCGTCATATTTAGGTCGCCCGCCTTTTGAAACCAAACTCAAGGTTTTGTCGAATTCATTGATGGGTACGCTAAACGGATGAACAGCCGCCAGCCTCCCCGCAGACGGAAGCGTCCCGAGAATTTGAAGAACGGGATGAAATACGGTAGCTTACGATATACAGACCATTCATAATATTAGAAGTGGCCCAAAGTATCCTAAATAAAATAGCTACCGGAGATAAAGCTGCTGTCGAAGAGTGTTTGAAGAAATACGGCGGCCTCGTTTGGTCTTTGGCAAGGCGAATGCTTCGAAATTCCGATGACGCCGAGGACGCCGTTCAGGATATTTTTCTAGATGTGTGGAAAAATGCCGGTAAATTCGACGAATCGCAGTCATCGGAGACGACGTTTATTGCGATGATCGCGAGAAGGCGATTGATTGACCGCATCCGATTCATCTCGCGCCGGATCTCGGCGGATTCATTGGATGAGGTGATGGCTGAACCTGTGGACCGGGCTGACAAGCAGATGCAAACGAGCCTCGAGGCTACGGACGCCGTAAAGGCAATGAATACTCTGCGTCCGGAACAGCAGCAGGTATTACAGCTTTCTATAGTCCAGGGCCTGTCGCATCAGGAAATAGCGGACAGGACCGGTATGCCGCTTGGAACAGTAAAAACCCATGCGCGGCGGGGAATTTTGCAGGCACGCGAATTTTTAGGATTGGGTAGTTTAGATTCTACGAAGGAGGTTCACGCATGAGCGAAACAGAAAAAGAAAAAATGCTTGACCTCCTTTACGACAAGTTCGTTTACGGTTTAAGCGAGGAAGAGGCAAAGCAGCTTGAAGGCCTGGGCTACGATCCAGGAGAAGCGGATTCTATCGAGATGACCGTGGCTGCCTTGGGCCTAATCGATCTTGAGGCTGAAGCGGCAATGCCTGCCGGTCTTCATTCAAAACTTTTGAGCCAGGCGACTGAGTACTTTGGTGCTCAACACGAGGTCGAGGCCGATGATATGATGCCGGTCCGTCAGATAGATCTTTCCTCTTCGCCTGGCCGCTCATGGTTCGGCTGGCTGGGCTGGGCGGCAGCAGCAGCGGCGTGTATCGCTTTAGCGGTTAGCCTTTTTGTTCCGCGCTCTTCTCAGAACCCCGTCGCATCCGTGCCGGCGACGCCAACTCCGCAGGAACGTCTTGATCCGTCTCAGCAGCGGCAGAAGTTGATCGATTCCTCGGCCGGACAAGTGCTCACAGCTCAATGGGTCAAAGGCAATGTTAAAGAGCTTGAAGGCGTATCCGGCGATGTTGTTTGGAGCGACGCAAAACAAGCCGGTTATCTCCGGTTAAAGGGATTGGCAAAGAACGATATTTCTAAGGAAACTTATCAGCTTTGGATCTTCGATGAGACACAGGACGCGAAAACGCCGATCGACGGCGGCACGTTCGATATCAACTCGGATGGCGAGGTGATAATTCCCATTGACGCCCGGCTCAAGGCCAGGAATCCCTCCGCGTTTGCCATAACGATCGAGAAACCTGGCGGCGTCGTCGTTTCGGACCGAAAACGTGTCGCTGCACTTGCTCCCGTGAAACCGGCGGCAGCCTAGCTGCGTATCAACTCCAGTAACAAGAATAAAGCTTGCCCGGACAGCGATCGACATATTGATCGCTCCGGGTGGCCCGTCTTTTATAAATTGAACAGTTTAAGGAGTTTACCATGCGAATCAAGAGTATTTTCGCCGGCTTGCTTGTCGTTTTCTTCCTCTCAACAATGAGCGTACCCGCACAAAAATTTGAAAAACTACCGCCGATCGGTGTTAAGGAATTCACCCTAAAGAACGGCCTGCGCGTGATCATGCACGCGGACAACTCGACGCCGATAGTTGCCGTAAACGTGTGGTATCACGTCGGCTCAAAGAACGAATCACCCGGCAAGACAGGTTTTGCTCATTTATTTGAGCACATGATGTTTCAGGGCTCGAAGAATTACAGCGACGGCTATCTGGGCGCAATGGATGAGGTCGGGGCCCAGGTCAACGGAACGACGAACCAAGACCGGACCTATTATTACGAGGTCGTTCCGTCGAATTTTCTTGAACGTGCATTGTACCTTGAAGCCGACCGGATGGGCGGGCTGCTTGACGCTATGTCGCAGGAAAAGCTCGATAATCAGCGCGATGTTGTTAAAAACGAACGCCGCCAGCGGATCGACAATCAGCCCTACGGAACCAGCTTTGAAAAGGTCGGGGAAATAATGTACCCGGTCGGGCATCCTTATCACTGGTCGGTTATCGGCTCGATGGCCGATCTGAGCGCGGCGTCGATGGATGATGTCGAAGGTTTTTTCCGTGAATATTATGCTCCGAATAACGCAATTCTGGTTCTTTCCGGCAAGTTTGACGAAAAAGAGGCCAGGCAGTGGATAGAAAAATACTTTGGCGGGATGAAGAAGGGAAGCGACATAAAACGTCCGACTCCGGCCCAGCCAAAGCTCGATAAGGAGATCCGCGAAACGGTCGAGGACAGTGTTCCACTGCCGCGAATGTCGATGGTTTGGCACTCGGTGCCGCAGTACGCCGCAGACGAGGCCGCGCTGGACATGCTTAGCTCGATCCTTTCATCGGGCCGCGGATCACGGCTTCAAAGCAGCCTTGTTTACAATAAAGAGCTGGCACAGAACATTTTTGCAAACAACGGTACAAGCGAGATCGCCGGGCTTTTCCAGATCGTTGCAACGGCGAAACCAGGAAAAACGCTTGACGAGAACGAGAAGGAGATCAATGCTCAGATAGAGCGGATAAAGAAAGAACCGCCAACCGCCGAAGAAATGGCACGTGCCCTCAATGGGGTCGAGGCCCAGACCATTTTCCGTCTGCAAACAGTTTTGGGCAAAGGCGGACAGATGGGAAATTTCGCGGGCTATCGCGGAAACCCGAATTATTTCCAGGACGACCTGGACCGGTACCGCAAAGTGACCGCAGCCGATGTTCAAAGGGTTGCAAACAGCTATCTGACGGCGAACCGGCTCGTGTTGAATTATGTGCCGCGAAAAGGCGAAGCCCCAAAGGCGGCCGTTGCCAAGCCTACCTCGACAAACGAAAAGAAAAAGGACGAAGCCCTGATCGCCGAACAGAAAGCGAAACTGCCAAAACCCGGACCAAATCCGTCATTCTCGCTTCCGCCGATCGAAAAAACCAAACTTTCAAACGGCCTTGATGTCTGGATCGTGCGTCAGACGGAACTGCCTATCGTCTCGATGAACCTTGTTCTGGCGTCCGGCGGCACGCTCGACTCGGACGAAAAATCGGGGGTTGCATCATTTACAGCAAACATGCTGAATCAGGGGACCAAGACACGGTCGGCTGACGAGATCGCCAATCAGCTCCAATCTATCGGCGCATTTGTAAATGCCAGCGCGGATTGGGACTCAACCGACATTTCGATGCAGAGCCTGACAAAGAATCTTGACAAGGCGTTGGATATTTATGCCGATGTGATACTCAACCCGTCCTTCCCGAAGGCTGAATTCGAGACCAACAAACGCCGCGCTTTGGTCGGCCTGCTCCAGCGCAAGTCCAATCCGAGTGACGTGGCGAGCGTCGTTTATGGCAAGGTGCTCTACGGCGATCAGGCGTATGGACGGCAGCTTTCAGGTGACGAGAAAAGCGTCAAGGCAATGTCGCGGGACGATCTCGCGGAGTTCTATGCGGCCAATTACAAGCCGAACGGAGCGACGCTGATAGTTGTCGGTGATGTGGACGGCAAGGCCCTAAAACCAAAACTCGAAAAAGCTTTTGCTGGCTGGAAATCGGGCGAAGTTTTGGCTCACACCGTTGAAAAGTTTGAAATGAAGGCCAAACCCGGGATCTATTTTGTCGATAAACCCGGTGCCGCGCAGTCGTCCGTATGGATCGGCCAGGTCGGCGTCGAGCGCAACAACCCGGATTATTATGCTCTTCAGGTAATGAACTCGATCCTGGGCGGCGGCGGTTCAGCCCGGCTGTTTATGAACCTGCGCGAGGACAAGGGTTACACATACGGAGCCTATAGCCGCTTTTCATACCGTCGCGGAGCAGGACCGTTTTCGGCATCGGCCGAGATCCAGACCGGCTCGACCAAGGAAGGGGTGATGGAGTTTATCAAGGAGTTGAACGGTATTCGCGGAGAAATTCCGGTCTCAAAGGATGAACTTGAGACCAACAAGCAGAACATTATCAGGCGTTTCCCGGCCGGTTTTGAAACAGTCGGGCAGATCTCCAATCAGCTTGAGAACCTTGTGGTTTATGGTTTGCCGGATACCTACTTTAACGACTTCATTTCGAAGGTCAATGCAGTTACGGTCGCGGACGTTAATCGCGTAGCGAAGAAGTATCTCGAACCGTCGAAGATGGCGATCGTTATAGTTGGTGACAGAAAGGTCGTGGAACCAGGCTTGAGGGAGCTTGGCTATGGCATCACCATTCTGGATACCGAGGGCAAGACGCTTGAGATCGACGACGGCGGCGGTCGATAACTGGAAGAAATGTACAAAATCGCGGCCCAGGATCTTTTAGATAAAGGTCCCAGGGCCGCGTCGTTTACATTCCTGTTTCTACTCCGGTTGGTTCGTTTCGGGGGATGAAGGCTGGTTTTGTACGCTTATCATCTCGTCTTCGCTTAGACCACTGAAAGAAAGCCTGTATCCTTCGTAAACAGCGATCGCGTAAAACAGCAGATCGATGGGGCTGAATGTTTCCTTCATTATGTCTAGAACAAGCCCCGGCGATGAAAGAAATGCGAACAGCACCACACCGACCGACGAATCCTCAAGCTGCGAAAGGGTAATGAAGGCCGTGAGAAAATTACCGAACAGGCAACCGAATAAAGCAAAGGCCGCCCCGATCACTCCGAAGGCCGGGGTCATGCCTTTACCCAGATACTTGACCGCATAACCCACCAGAAAGCCTACGCCGATGGCCATAAAGCCGATCTGGTAATTTGTGGCATAGGTGACCGCCGCCCAGATAAACGCGGCCGCCACCGAAGAGGCGAGGCCAGCAAGGACCGCCAGCGGCAGGCTCTGCTCGGCGTGTTTTGCTTCCATGAGCCTGGTTAGTTTTGCCTGGTCAATTCCGTGTGTGCCGGCCTCTTCCGGTTCCGGTGTGATCAAATTACTCATATTTTTTTAGGCTCTCTGTAGTGCTCCCTTAAATATCATTTTCTGACCAGTACGACCGGCGACTGCTCGGCGTCGAGGATCTTTGCAAAAAAGTCTTTAACACCTGAATACTTATCGGCCGCTATCGTTATGCGATTCATCGTTATGGAACGTGTGAAGACAAGTTTTCCGTCTTTTGCCTCATATTTTGTCGCATATTTTCCAAACGGAGTTTCCAGCGAGACGGGGCTTGGCACCTCGTCAACCGAAAATCCGCTCGGCAGGTGGAAGGTCACCGTTTCACGCATTGCGTTCGATTCCAGTTCGATCGGGTTGGTACGTTTCGGCTCTGTTAGAAAGATCGCGTTTCGCCGACCGACTATAACCGGTTTGAAAACGAGCAGGCGGTTCTGCATAAGCTGGCCATAGCTGGGCGCGGAGAATTCCACGTCTAGGTCAAAACCGGATTGGGCATGCCGGTCTCGAGCATCGACATTCACAAGCTTTGCCCCGGTCGCGCCCCGCGTCAGCCAACCCTCGATGACCTTCCGAAAATCGCTCGCCGAAAGCCCACGTTGTTCGCGGCGGAAGTATGCCGACGTTTGGCCGGTAGCCTTTTCGCTGATCTTTCCAGTGATGGCACCCGCATCGTTCAAATTTACGGTGATGTTCCTATCAAGCAGATCCGATTCAGGCGGAGTGACCGGCATCGCTGCCAGGCCACCGTTTTCGCCGGCAACAATAAGAGCGTAACTGCCCTGAAGATAATCGGGCAGGTCGCCGACAGGTGTGAACGGATCGGTTGCGTCAAAGATCAAAAGACGGCCAAGCTTTTCGTGCGTCATTACTGTGCCGGCCACAGTGGCGTCGGAAACCTTTACCGCGATGATGCAGTGATTGAACTGGCGAGGCGACGCCCATTCCTTCCGCACGAACGACGGGTCGCCCGAGTAAATAGCGACCGGATAGGCGTCGATCTTGAGTGATCTAAGCAACGCCCGCATCAGGTTCGCCTTGTCTTTGCAGTCCCCGTAACCGCGGCTCAGGACAAGATTTGATGGCCT
>JBGTJP010000053.1:0-15506 GCA_041745075.1 Pyrinomonadaceae bacterium
TGAAAAACGGAAAAGAGGTCTTATCTCCAGCACAGACTCAATCGGTCTCGGCAATTGCAACAGACTCTTCTTTTCCAGCAATCAATAAGCGTCCTTATTAATCGCATAGCATTCGATTGTCAAGATACAAGGCAATTGAAAAGAGGCCCTCCTTTCGGAGAACCTCTGCATTCAACGAAGACCGTCCTAACTTTTTGGGGGTTTCTGACCGTTAATTGTTCTCGCTTATCTCCTGATCTTTTCTTATCGGCGACGAAGATGTCACTGTGATCACGGAGCCCTGTTGAAGCTGGATATCATCGCGGCCCTGGATCGCCACCGATCCCGCACCTGCCCCACCGCCGATGACCGCGCCGATCACGGCGCCTTTGCCGCCGCCCGCGATCGCTCCGATCAAAGCGCCGATGCCTGCACCGATGCCGCCGCGTTTTGCGGTTTCCTTGGTCTGGCTGTCGCCCTTGGCCGTGCCCTCGGCGTCGATCTTTACGTCTTTGCCCTGGGCATCCTTGATCCCTTGCAGCGTGCCGGCAAAATCGTAGGCCTTGCCGTCACGCAGAGTGATCTTCGTAAAATTGAATGTAACGTTCGACCTGCCCGAAACCTGTCCCGAACGGCCAACGCCCGAGATATACCCTTCGATGATCGCTCCGCGAAACTCGTCCGGTGTTTGCACGGTCATGCGAAAGCGGTCGTTGTTCTGTGAAACTTTTGTGTCGATCGGATTTTCCAAAACACCGGAAACCTGAGTTCCATTGGGCACGATGAATTCGCCGATCCGGGGCGTCACCACTGACGGCGTGCTGCCGTATTGGGCGTTCGCGTCGTTCGGGTCGTTGCTCGAATAGGTATCGTCGTCCGGAGCGGTCCCGCCGCCGTTGTCGATACCAAGCCGGGCGACCGCGTCGGTCCTGGTATAGACGCTTTCGGCAAAGATGGTTTCGTTTAGATACGACGTGGTGATACGCCTTGTAACCTTCAATGTCCGGCCGTTGTCAGCGGGTGAAAATGTGATGGTGTAATCGGTCTCGCCGCCAAGGCTTGAGACCGTCAGGTCCTGGCCGCGCAGCGTTGCCCGAACGCGGACGCTTTTGCCCGAAGAATTATCGTTATTGTCGCGCCCGTCGGCGACTATCGTTAACGGTTCCGCCTTTGACGAAGCAAGCGTCACCTGATTTCCGCGAAGCTGTATCGCAAGCTCTTCGGGTGCCTCGAGTTTTGATTCAAGATCCTGTTTCTGGCTGCCCCCAACGCTGCTGCTCGAAAGAATGTCGGCAATATTTTCACTCCGTGCGGTGTCAAGCCGGTAGGTTCCCGTCAAACCGTCGCTTGACATGGCGGACGTTGAGCGCGATGGGGCCGGAACGCCTGCTCTGCTTGATCTAGGTATGTTTGATATGCGAGTGTTCCAGTTCGCAGTAGCGCCGTATTTGGAGGCAAGCGATTCGATCGACCGCTTGACGTTCGACCAGTCGTTCTGAAGCGATCTGTTTATCGAGGCCGTCCGCAGCGAGGCATCTACATCCTTAGCCGCCGCTACTATCTCGTTGATATCGTCCCGATTCTCACGCCGTGCCGTTACGTTACGGTCAAAGGCACTTACCTTTTCCTTCAAATCTCTAACGCCCGTGTCGGCGTCGGTCAGCGAATCGCCGCCGCCGTTATTCCTGATCTCGAAATCAAGGTTGTATTGAAGATCGTCGATCTGCGAATTCAGCGTTCGCACCGCGTCGCGAACCTCTCGCTCGGTCCTCCGCTGGGCATCGGCGGTTGCCGTTATTCCCAAAAAAATAAAACCAATGATCGCAAATGACCAAACAGCGTTAGTAAAACGTTTCATAGCATTATCTCCAAAACTTTTGAAAACGGCGGAACACACGGCCGCCACACATTTTTGAAGCATTTTTAATGCCAAAAGTTGTTCGATGGGTGCCCGCGAACGGCTTGTGCTAAAATAAACCAAAAATTACAGGTCCCGTTCAAGGAAATTTTCATATGTCAGCCAACACATATTCGGCGACCGTCCGCTATGCAGGCGACGAGTATTTTATCGGAACGCCGCCAAGCGGCCATGCACAAGTAATTGATACTAAAGGAGATAGAAAAGCAGCACCATCGCCGCTGGAGATGCTTCTTGTGTCGGTAGCCGCGTGTACGGCGAGTGATGTTATCTCGATCCTTTTGAAAAAACGCCAGGACGTGACCGATTATTGCGTTGAGATAACCGGCGAACGGGCCGAAGATCATCCGCGTAAATTCGTCAAATTTCACATTAACCATATCGTGCACGGACGCAACGTTTTGGAAAAAGCGGTGGCCGACGCCGTCGAGCTATCCGACACAAAATACTGCTCGGTCGCCGCCACCGTTCGCCCAACCGCCGAAATCACCTCAAGCTACGAAATTCTCGAAGGATGACGCTTATGGGCAATTGATCGAACTCTATATATAGAAAATGAAAAAAGCGATTGTTCTCTTTATAGCTATATTTTCCTCCACAACGCTAGGACAAGTTCCGTCCACCATTAAAGGCGATGTTGAGATCCTCAGGGCCGAAGATGCCCGGCGTTATGGCGCGGCTGTGGAGAAGTATTTGACGGCCAAATATAATGAGAAGACGGTTGTCAGGGCGTTGCTTGCTGCCGGCCGGATAGGCGACGAACGGGCGATTCCGCCTATCGAGCAGCTTCTCGAGCAAGGTTCGCCGAAGGTCAGGGAAATGGCGGCGTTTGCCCTCGGCGAGATCGAATCGATCAACGCCGCGGACGCGATAATCAAAACTCTAAAGGACGCCGACACGCCCGACGCCGTTCGTGCCCGTGCGGTCGAGGCCGCGGGAAAGATCGCCGCTGCGAATGCCGGCCCGGCCAATGCGCCCGCCGAATCTAAAAATCCGAAGGTTGTCGATCTTGGCAATGCAATACTCGACACCCTCGAGGCCGAGGAGGCTCGGCGTGATAAGCAACATAGAGAAACGGTACTGCTTGGCCTGACCGCTGCTCAGCGGGCACGGCCTGATGGCGGCGATGTGGTCGCTGCTCTTTTTTTGACCAACCTTGATCCGCGTATCCGCTCGGACGCGGCAAATACGCTCGCCCGGCTTCGGGCAAAGAACGCGAATATGGCGCTTCGCGCGATGCTTTTGTCGGATGACGACCCGATCGCCCGGGCCAATGCCGCCCGGGCCCTCGGAGCCGCGGAAGACAAGGAGGCAGTTAATCTGTTGATCACGGCCGCGACCGAGGACGAAGACGCACGCGTAAGAGTAACGGCCGTCAGGACACTTGCGACGCTACGCGACCCGTTTGCGGTTGAGAAGCTGCTCGATCATGGTGAGAAGCTGCTGTCCGCTTACAGATTGGCTGGGCCGCCGAGCATCCAAAAAAGAAAGGTTGGCCCCGCAAGGCGAAAGACTCCGGTCACGCGCCCGAATCAGACAGTTTCCAACCCGGCCGAAAAAAACGAGCTTCTCGAAATAGCTGCTGTTCTTGGCCGCCTGATCCCGAAAACGAACGACGCACGGACAGTGAAATTTCTAACCGCGTTCGGCACTGCGGACCGTTATCGCTCGCCTGAGATCGAGATCGCATTTGCACGAATCGCGCCTAAACCTTATACCGATTATCTAAAAGCAAAGAAAGCGGAATTCAAGAACACGCCTCAGGCTGAGGACGCGGCATTGCAGGGCATTCGCGAGTTCGCCGCGCTCGGTACGTCCGATGAAGAAACGGCCCTAAAGAAGGGTGCGGTAGATCAGCTTCGTCGCGGCCTCCTTCGTTACGCCTCGGGTGAAGCGTCGCCGACAGAAAGGACCGTGCCTGAAGTTCTCAGGTCGCTTGCCGCCTTCAAACCCGATGGCCTCGATGACGAACTTCGCCCTTTCCTGGCAGACAAAAGTGTCTTTATCCGGGCGGCGGCGGCTGACTTGCTCTCTAACCGGCCCTCTAACAAGGAAAACTTCGACGCTCTCAAGGCGGCATTTGCGCGTGCATTGCTGACCGATAAGATGGAGAACGACGCCCAACTCGGTTTGTTGGACGCAATGTTCAAGGTCGATAAAAAAGGATCGGTCGGAACGCTTTTGCTCGCCCTGAATGCTCCTGATTACCTCGTTCGCAAAAAGGCGCTCGACCTGCTCGCCGACAAAGCTCTGCAAAAAGATTTTCCGGGCATTTCGGCCGGCGTCGAAAACGCCCGCAGGAATGCGAAGGATCAGGTGCTGCCGTATGCTCCCGCATTTGGCACAAGGCTTGGCCAGGTGCTCAACACCGACGTTGATTACAAACGCGCTCTGGCTCGCAAAAACGGTTCGGTCAAGGCCGTGTTCACCACGGCGAAAGGCACATTCACGATCGATCTTCTGCCCGAGGACGCACCGCTGACGGTGGATAATTTCGTCAAACTCGCACGGTCGCGCTATTTCAATGGCCTAGAGGTCCATCGTGTCGTGCCCAACTTTGTAATGCAGGACGGCGACCCGCTCGGGAACGGCAACGGCGGGCCGGGCTGGTCGATCCGCTGCGAGGTAAATATGGTTCCGTACGAACGCGGAGCCGTCGGCATGGCCTTGAGCGGCAAGGACACGGGCGGCTCGCAGTGGTTCGTCACGCACTCGCCCCAGCCGCACCTCGACGGCGGTTATACCGTCTTTGGCAAAGTGAACGAAAAAGACATGAAAGTCGTAGATAAGATCGTGCGGGGGGATAAAGTAATCTCGGTGAGCATTATTGAGGGAAGTTTGCCGCAAAAAGGCGCAAAGGGCCGCAGAAAGTAGTTTATTAGCGAATGTCTGTGCATCGTTTCCGGCCAATAGAGTATGGAAGAATCCGAAAAACGCGGCATTCTGGGTATGTCCCGGAATGAGCCCACCCAGATCGAGATCGAAGAGGGCCTCGATAATCTCTCGCATTATCTCGACGGCCTTTTCCGCGTTCCGGGTACCGGCTGGCGGTTCGGGCTTGATGCGTTGATCGGCCTGATACCGAATGTCGGTGACACGATCACTTCGTTTGCATCGTTCTATATTCTACTTGCAGGTGTCCGGTACGGCGTCCCCAAGATTACGCTGCTTAGGATGGCTTTTAACATTGGCCTTGATTACGTGGTCGGAACGATCCCTTTCATCGGTGACGCCTTCGATTTCGTCTGGAAATCGAACAAACAGAATATGGAACTCATCCGCACACGAGCCGCCGGTCATGGCGAAGGAAAAACAAGCGATTACGTTTTCGTTTTTGGCTTGATCCTGCTGCTGATTGGAATTTTGATCGGTTCAATCATCGTAAGCGGTTTAATTTTATATTACATACTAACAAGCCGGCCGTTGATCTAAGGCGGAAACACGACCGGTAGAGAGTGTGCTAAATCCAAAAACTTTTTGCCGCAAATTTACGCAAATAATGCAGATACAGAGAATTAATTTCTGATCTGCGTTATTTGCGTTTATCTGCGGCAAAAAATCTTAGTCGAAAAGGTCGAGGTTCATCACCTTGTCCCAGGCCGCTACAAAGTCATTTACGAACTTCTCTTCGGAATCAGAACACCCGTAAACCTCTGACAAAGCACGAAGTTCGGAGTTCGATCCGAAGACCAGGTCCACGCGGGTGGCGGTCCATTTTGCTTCACCCGTAACGCGGTCCTTGCCTTCAAAGTTGGCACCGGACGTTTCCCACTTGGTGTTCATGTCCAGTAAGTTGACGAAGAAATCATTTGTCAGCTGTCCTGGCCGATTGGTGAAAAGGCCCTGCTTCGAGCCGTCATAATTTGCACCCAGAACGCGAAGTCCGCCGACTAGCGCCGTCATTTCCGGCGCGGTCAGCGTCAACTGCTGTGCCTTATCGACCAGCATTTCCTCGGCTGGTGTCTTATGATGGCCTTTTTTGTAGTTGCGGAATCCGTCGGCTTGCGGTTCGAGGTAACGGAACGAATCGACCTCGGTCTGTTCTTGCGAAGCGTCGCCGCGGCCCGATCTAAACGGAACGGTTACATTGTGCCCCGCATCTTTCGCCGCTTTTTCAACTGCCGCACAGCCGCCGAGAACGATCAGATCGGCCAGAGAAACCGGCTTTCCGAAATCGTTTTGAATGCCCTCAAGTTTTTCCAACACCGAGGCCAGTTGGCCTGGGTTATTAACTTCCCAGGTCTTTTGCGGCTCGAGTCGAACTCGCGCGCCGTTTGCTCCGCCTCGTTTGTCGCCGTTGCGGAAGGTCGAGCCGGAGGCCCATGCCGTCGAAACCAATTGCGAAACGGACAATCCGGAATCAAGGATCTTCGCCTTAAGGGCGGCGACGTCGGTGTCGCTGATGGACACGCCCTCAGGAATTGGATCCTGCCAGATAAGTTCTTCATCGGGAACTTCCGGGCCCAGATAGCGCAACTTTGGCCCCATGTCACGGTGTGTCAGCTTGTACCACGCACGGGCAAAAGCGTCCGCGAAGGCATCGGGATTCTCAAGAAAATGTCGCGAGATCTTTTCGTATGCCGGGTCCATTCGCAATGAAAGATCCGTCGTCAGCATCGTTGGCCGACGTTTTTTCGAGGGATCGAAAGCGTCGGGGATCGTTGAATCTGCATTTTTTGCAACCCACTGCTGCGCACCGGCCGGGCTCTTCGTCAGTTCGTATTCGAAACCGAAAAGGTTCTCGAAAAAGTTATTGCTCCATTGCGTAGGTGTCGTCGTCCAAGTTACATCAAGGCCGCTTGTTATAGTGTCAGCGCCGATGCCAGTGCCGAAGCTGTTGTGCCAGCCAAATCCCTGCGCCTCGATCCCAGCGCCTTCCGGTTCGACAGCGACGTGATCCGAAGGAGCCGCACCGTGCGTTTTACCAAAACTGTGACCGCCTGCGATCAAAGCAACGGTCTCCTCGTCGTTCATTGCCATGCGGCCGAACGTGTCGCGAATGTCATGCGCCGCAAGGATCGGGTCGGGATTGCCGTCAGGTCCTTCAGGGTTGACATAGATCAGGCCCATCTGCACCGCACCGAGCGGATTCTCGAGTTTGCGGCTGTGAACGTCGCCGTCCGCATCATCGTCCGAGACCAGCGTGCCGGTCTGCTTGTCGGCTCCCTCGGAACCGTGTGCGTAACGAATGTCGCCGCCAAGCCAAGTAGTCTCGGCACCCCAGTAAACATCCTGATCGGCTTCCCAAACGTCTTCGCGTCCGCCGCCAAAACCAAAGGTCTTGAACCCCATTGTTTCCAGGGCCACATTGCCCGCCAGGATCATGAGGTCAGCCCAAGATATCTTCCGCCCGTATTTTTGTTTTATCGGCCAGAGAAGCCGCCGAGCTTTGTCGAGGCTGACGTTGTCCGGCCAACTGTTGAGCGGAGCAAAACGCTGCTGTCCGCGACCGCCACCACCGCGTCCGTCGGCGACGCGATATGTTCCCGCGCTGTGCCAGGCCATTCGGATGAAAAGACCGCCATAGTGGCCGAAATCCGCCGGCCACCAATCCTGCGAATCGGTCATCAAGTCCGCAAGGTCTTTCTTAAGGGCCGCATAATCCAGCGTCATGAACTCCTTTGCATAGTCGAAATCCTCGCCCATCGGATCGGACTTCGCCGAATGCTGACGAAGGATGTTCAGATTCAACATCTTCGGCCACCAATCGCGGTTTGAGCGGCTGCTTTCGGTCGTAAAATTTATCGCTCCGCTTGTGAACGGACACTTGCCGCTGCCATTACCATTCGGTTCATTATTGTCTGCCATTGTGTTTTTCACCTATATTTTTGATTTGTTTTCGGAAAAGATTTGTTCATTCTCAAAGCTTTCGGTTACAAGGTTGGTTTGCAAGGGCCTGTGGAGCCGCCCTCTGTGGCTAATTCTTCACGCACTTCGGGCACAGGCCCCGAAGCGTAAACTCTAACGATTCCGGTTTGAAGCGCGAATATTTTGCCGCCCTTTTGATAATGTCGGCCGGGATATCCATTTCGATATCGACCAGCGTTCCGCACGCGGTGCAGATCGCATGATCGTGCCGCGACGTCATCCGGTCAAAACGGCTTGCCCCATTCCCAAAACTGACCTCGGCAATGTGCCCGGCTTCCTTTAGATAACGAAGAGAGTTATAGACCGTCGCAAAACTAATGCTCGGCAAAAGCGCCTTTGCCGACGCAAACACCTCGTTCGCCGTCAAATGCTCCGGCGCGTTGCTAATGACTCGCAGCACAACCTCCCGCTGCTTCGTCAATCCTAATTCCTGAATGCTTTTTACTTCCATCTTACTATCCGAAATTAGTAATTAGAATAATTCTAATTATAAAGGAAGTCAAGGGTATGTGGGGCTATTGAAGGCAAGGCTCGGCGTAGTTGGGAGATAGTACGGGCGCATCAAGCGGAACGAGGTATGCTGTGGTGAAGTCGCGGATGCCGCGAAAAGTTCGGATAAAGATCCTGTCTTTTGGTAATTTCCTCATTTTTTGGAGATAGATCTTTATCTGCCGCACACGTACATCTACATTTTTTTGCGGGAAACCCTCTTCAAACGTTTTCTCGAGGTAAATAACATGGTCGGGGTAACGCCCGAGGCCGTCACGAACAATTGAATCAAGCTTTCTACGTTCGTCCATCCAACTCACCGTGGAGTACTGTGTCCATAAAAATACATCGCCAGCAATAACAAGGTACGGATCACATACCGTCATTCCAATTTCGCTTGCTGTACTTGGGCAACCAACTGGTAATCCAGTCGCCTTTACTGTTGCGATAGTTGCCTTGTTAAAATACTTCTCGGGCCGAACTTCCAACCTTTTCGTGCCTTGTCCGCGAACGATTGTTCCTCCCTCGACCTTCCATTCAAAGCTTAGATCAGGCAAAGATTGCTCGGGGTCGATTGAAAGAGTAAAGCGGAGCAAGTCACCCGGTTGGGTAATCCCCGCAGGACCGGTGACTGAGATCGTCGGGCAGTCCGAACGAGATTCATCCTGCGCCGCGGTTATTCCAAAAACCGTTAGCATAACAATTGCGATAGCCGTCGATCTGAGCATGTAAAAAACATACACCCAAACGGCAACAAGGTGAAGATTTTTATTGTCGCAAGTGGCACACAGGTCGTCCGGGATTATTGGTTTTTCGGCATGAGCCGTCTTTTGACCAAGCACCCAACCATCAGGTTAACGCCATTAAAATCAAGTATTTACAAGTTTCAAAAATGTATTACGATCGATCGCCGTCGATTTGCGGCAATTTCGCGACCCGCGGCAGGATGTGTATGTTGTACAATAGTTTAGATCACTTATGAGTATTTCATCTGTAGAAGTTCAGCCTTTGGCGATTGATGTGGACTGCACGCACGACGCTTTGAATGTGGGTTTGGCGGACGGGCGGATAATCTCGGTGCCGTTGAACTGGTTTCCGCGGCTCGAGCATGCTTCGCACGGCGACCGGAAAAACTGGCAGCTGATCGGCGGCGGGCTTGGGATTCGCTGGGCCGCGATCGACGAGGACATATCGGTCGAAAGCATGCTGCGGCTGCGTTAGTCGGTGTACGTGTTTTCCGCCGCGGCCTTTCGCCTGCCTTTTCGACGGCCGATTCTGCGAGTTGTTCGCGCCTTGCCGTCCCAACAGAACGCGACCCGATGCGAAAATTTCTGACCGCAAAATGGCATGACCTGATAATGGCAAATTACGAGGTCGATCCGTCGGTGCTGTCGCCGCGCGTTCCGCTCGGGACCGAGCTTGACCTGCATGAGGGCAAATGTTTCGTCAGCCTGGTCGGTTTTATGTTCCTCGACACGCGGGTGATGGATTTTCTCGTACCGTTTCACGTAAATTTTGAGGAAGTGAACCTGCGATTCTACGTCCGTCGCGAAACCAATGACGAGGTCCGACGCGGCGTAGTTTTCATCAAGGAGATCGTTCCCAGGGCCGCGATCGCCGCCGTGGCCCGCACGCTTTACGGCGAGCCATACGAACGCTGGTCGATGTCGAACTTTCGCGACGACAAACACGTCCGTTATAGTTGGGAGAAAGGCGGCTCCGCAAACTCCATCAGCAGCGAACGCGGACAGAGTTTAGGCGTGCCCGATGAGGGGTCGCACGGTGAATTCATAATCGAACACTATTGGGGCTACACCAAACGCGGCAATGACAGGACCGACGAATACAAGGTCGAACATCCAAAATGGGAATTATTCGCAGCGGCCAAACCACAGATAGATGTCGATTTTGGAAAAACATACGGGCAGGAGTTCGATCTTCTGACCACGGCGAAACCCTATTCGACGCTACTTGCCACCGGTTCGGGTATCGCGGTCTACAAGGGAAAAACTATCGGCTTTTAACTATCAACTGTCCACTAAACAACTATCAACTGTAAATTAAGATGAACTCTGTCTTGTCAGTTGATAGTTTCTAAGTTGATAGTTGATAGTTAAGAAGAAACTAATATGTCGATCATCGGCATCGTTGCGATCGCGAAAAACTACGCCATCGGCAAGGACGGCAAACTGCCGTGGCACTATTCCGCCGACCTCAAACATTTTAAGGAAACGACCACCGGCCATGCTGTTGTGATGGGCATGAACACCTGGCGGTCGATCGGCAAGCCGCTGCCGAACCGGCTGAATATTGTGCTGAGCCGCTCGGCCCAGATCGACCGTGCCGAAAACCTGATCTTCCTTCGCAGCGAGAAGGAGGCAATGGACCTCGCACAATACCTGAAATGCGACCTGTTTGTCATCGGCGGTTCAAAAACTTACGCCGAGTTTGGCGCGGTTATCGATGAATGGATCGTAACGCGCGTTCCGGATACCGTTGAGGATGCCGACGTGTTTATGCCTGAGGCTTTTCTCAGTGGCTTCGATCTTATGAATACACGCGAACTCACCGACGGGTTACGGGTAGAAACATTTCGCCGATGAACGGTTTTGGTATAGAATCACAGCAAAATAGCCTCCGGAGAAAAAGCATATGATGGGCGGAAGATCATGGGACGATTGGATCGACGAGTACGCTGAAAGCCACCAGCATCCGATAAACCGTTTGATGCACAGTTTTGGCATTCCGATGATCGCGTTGTCGCTGCTGCTGATCCCTTTATGCTTTTTCGCAACGGGGTTTTGGCGTTTCGCGCTCGGCCTCTTTGTTATCGGCTGGGTGCTCCAGTTCATCGGCCATTATTTCGAAGGCAAACCTCCGGAGTTTCTTAAGGACTACCGCTTCCTGTTCGTGGGCCTGCGTTGGTGGCTTAAGAAGGTCGTCGGGGTAAAATAGGATCTCGGTTGCGTGATTTCAAAGAGTAGCTGATAGCTGTTGGCTGACAGCCTTCAGCTTTTTCTCATTTATGTCTGCGTTTGATAAGAGCCTCCTGCTTGCCTTGGACATCGGCACGTCGAGCGTGCGAGCAGCGTTGTATGACGACGCTGCAAATGTGCTGCCGCGCACGATGGTAAAGAACGAGCGTTCGCTGACCGCGACCGATGACGGCGGAGCCGAGATCGATGCTGACGAAGCGTTCGATCAGATCGTAGCCGCGATCAACGACGTTTTGAGCAGATCGGAAAAGGTAAAAGGCGAGATCGGCTTTGTTGCCGCAAGCTGTTTTTGGCACAGCCTTGTCGGCGTGGATGCAAAAGGAAAGGCGACAACGAAGGTATTTGGCTGGGCTGATACGCGAAGCCGCGATCAGGTTACCCTATTGCGGAAAAAATTTAACGAAAGCGAGGTTCATAACCGAACCGGAGCGCGGTTTCACTCAAGCTTTTGGCCGGCGAAATTGCTTTGGCTAAAAAGATCGAATCCCAACGCATTCGCGCGCACGGAAAAATGGCTTTCGCTTAGCGACTACGTGGCACTGAAACTTTGCGGCTCACCTCTCACAAGCGTTTCGATGGCGTCGGCGACAGGAATTTTTGATATTAGAACATGTGACTGGGACACAGAGCTTTTGCGATTCCTAAAATTGAAACCCGCGAATTTACCTTCGATCGTCGCGAAAGATTCGGAAACATTCGCTCTTACTTCAACATTCGCGAAACGGTGGCCGCGGTTGAAGAACGCCAAATGGTTTCCGGCTATCGGCGATGGAGCGGCGAATAATATCGGTGCGGGATGCGTTGCGAAAAGCAAAGCAGCGTTGATGATCGGCACGTCCGGCGCAATGCGCGTCGCGTATAAGGGCGATCCGCCCGCCAAAATTCCCGACGGGCTTTGGTGCTATCGGATCGACCGCAATCGGGTGATAATCGGCGGAGCATTGTCAGACGGCGGCGGCCTTTACCGGTGGCTAAAGGACACCTTACGGCTATTGCCGGACGACGACAAGACCGAGGCCGAGGTTGAAAAACGCCCTCCGGCTGGCCACGGCCTGGTCTTTTTGCCGTTTCTTGCCGGCGAACGCAGCACCGGCTATAACGAAGACGCAGCTGGAGCGATAATCGGCCTGAAAACCTCGACGGACACGATCGACATCGTTCAGGCCGCTTTGGAATCTGTCGCTTACCGCTTTGCCGAGATTTTTGAACAGCTAACCAGCATCTGCCGTATTCGCGAGATCATCGCCTCAGGCGGGGCCCTGCGCGAATCGCCCGTCTGGACGCAGATAATCGCCGACGTCCTCGGTCGCAATTTGTCCCTTCCAGACACGCGCGAAGCATCTTCCCGCGGCGCCGTTTTGCTTGCGCTGGAAACAATTGGCAAAATGGAGGATATCGAAGGGATTCCCACGCCCAACGGAATAAAATTTGAGTTTTCCAATGGTAAATTTACCGTTTACAAGAGAGCAAAATCGAGGAACGAAAAATATTACAACCTGCTGGGTTTGTAGTATTACGCGGTTCTTGCTGATTGTAATATTGCTCGGCACCTCGATCTTTGCGGTATTCGGACAGCAACCTTGTCCGGAAATCGAGCTTATTTTGCCGAAAGGCGTAGCCGAAATTGAGGCTCCGGCAACGGTTGTGGCTAGGTTAAGTGGGGGCTTTGATTACAAAGCAGCGATTCTCAACTGGTCAGTTTCGTCGGGCAAAATAGTCGAGGGTCAGGGTTCCGCAGCTATTACTTTCGTCCCAGGTGAAGACGATTCCGGAAGCAATATAAAGATAACTCTCGTGGTGAGCGGGTTACCTGAACATTGTAATTCATCCGTGTCAGATACTTTGCCGGTGGTACAAATGCCGATTGGAGAACCTGTTGATGAACTAGGCAAGATCGGGCCAAAAAAAGCAGACCTTTCGCTTCTTCTAGGCAGGTTAGATGGCTATATGTCCGTGGTCAACGACAGTCCTGGATATGAAGGATTCATGACAATTACGTTCAATAGAAAGGATACGCAAAGACACAAGATTCAACATCTGAATCGTATATATGACCATTTCCTTTTCAGAAAGTTCGACCTTACAAGAATAACGTTTGCTATTTCGGAAGAAGACAATCCGGAAAAAACCATTCTATGGACAATTCATCCCGATGCGAAAATTCCAAAGTATGCTAGAAGCTACAAGATGATTAGAGCCGAGGAATACAGAAAGGATCTCAACCGCATATTTCCGATAAAATAAGAACAAATGAGCACAGCAGCCAAATTGAAAAAATCAACCGACATCGACACGCTTTGTATCAATACCATCCGCACTCTTTCGCTTGATGCGGTGCAGCGGGCGAATTCCGGGCATCCGGGGCTGCCGCTTGGGATGGCACCGGCGGCTTATGTGCTGTGGACAAAGTTTTTGCGGCACAATCCTAAGAATCCGAAGTGGTTCAACCGCGACCGGTTTTTGCTCTCGGCGGGTCACGGGTCGATGCTGATCTACAGCTTGCTGCATTTGACCGGTTATGACCTTTCGCTCGATGAGCTGAAGAATTTCCGACAGCTTCACTCGAAAACGCCGGGCCACCCGGAAAATATTCTGACGCCGGGCGTCGAGATAACGACCGGGCCGCTCGGTCAGGGTTTTGCGAACGGCGTCGGTATGGGAATGGCAGAGAAGCATCTGCAGGCGATCTTTAACCGCCGTGGCCACAACATCATTGATCACTTCATTTACTGCATCTGCTCAGACGGAGATCTGATGGAAGGGGTCAGTTACGAATCCGCATCGCTGGCCGGCCATCTAAAGCTCGATAACCTGATCTATCTTTACGACGACAACGCGATCACGATCGACGGGCCGACGCATTTGGCGTTTTCCGAAGATGTGACAAAGCGTTTCGAATCTTGTGGCTGGCATGTTTTGGAAGTTGCGGACGGCAATGATTTGGGTGCGATCGAGGACGCGATCAAAACGGCGCAAAAAATAAAGGACAAGCCAAAGCTGATCCGCATCAAGACAATAATCGGTTACGGCATGCCGAAGCAAGGCACCTCAAAGGCCCATTCCGATGCTCCGGGTCCTGATGCCGTTAAGGAAACAAAACGCAACCTCGATTGGCCCGAGAACAAAAGCTTTTTTATCCCGAAAGAAGTGCTCAGCCATTTCCGCTCGGCCGTCAAAAACGGCGCAAAGCTTGAAAAGAACTGGGAATCAGCCGTAAAGAAATATGAGAAAGCGTTTCCTGATCTCGGAAAGGCATTGAAAGAGACGCGGGTTAACAAATTGGCAGACGGCTGGGAGAACAGCCTTCCGAAATTCGACAATGTCGAGGCAAAGGCGACCCGTGCCTATTCGGGCGAAGTGATCAACGCTATTGCCGGTAATATCCCGCAACTGATCGGCGGGTCGGGCGATCTGACCCCCTCGAACAACACGTACATAAAATCGTCCGCGAATTTTAAGGCGGGTGAGTATCAGAACCGCAACATTCATTTCGGCATCCGCGAACACGCGATGGGCTCGACGATGAACGGCATGGCACTGTACGGCAGCGTCATCCCGTTTGGCGGCACGTTTCAGACGTTTTCTGATTATATGCGTCCGGCGATCCGGCTTGCGGCGCTTTCGCATGTCCAGGTCATTTACGTTTTTACGCACGACTCGATCGGCCTCGGCGAGGACGGCCCGACGCATCAATCGGTCGAGCATCTCGCTGCTTTGCGGGCGATCCCGAATCTTGCCGTCATCCGCCCGTGCGACGCCCACGAAACGCGCGAGGCTTGGCGTGCCGCACTGAAACGAACAAACGCACCGACTTCGTTTGCTTTCTCACGCCAAAAAGTAGCATTGATCAACCGCAAAAAATACGCCGATGCCCGCGGCCTGCACAAAGGCGCGTATGTTCTGGCTGAAGCTGAGAATAGATCCGGCAAAGCCGTCACTCCAAAACTCATCCTCATCGCCACCGGCTCCGAAGTCGGCCTCGCAATGGAAGCCCGCGAAAAACTTGGGCGCGCCGGAACCCCAACCCGCGTCGTCTCGATGCCCTGCTGGGAATTTTTCGATGCCCAGTCTGCCAAGTACAAAGAATCGGTCCTGCCAAAGAACGTAGAAGCCCGCCTCGCGATCGAAGCCGGCGTATCACTCGGTTGGGCGAAATATGTCGGTGACAACGGCGACACATTAACCGTTGACCGATTCGGAGCCTCGGCTCCGGCGGAGGACGTTTTCCGCGATTACGGATTTACGGTTGAGAATGT
>JBGTJP010000054.1:0-21599 GCA_041745075.1 Pyrinomonadaceae bacterium
GGCTGTTTTTCCGGCTCCGGTTCCGGGGCTTCCTCGATCACCGGCGGAGCGACGAGCGTTTCAAGCGAAAGGTCGTCACCTCCCATACCGTAATCTTTGCCAAACAAACTGGTTACGTACAATATCGATAGTGCCGCCACCATAACCACAAATGTGGTAAGCAGCAGGCCGCTACGCTTAGAGTTTTCGGAAGCGTGGCTTTTCGATTCGACTAACTGATCTAACATCGTTAATTCCTCCCTTACTTTCGGTGCCAAACTAGGTCAAGGGTCACGAACCTTTACTTTTTTGATGATAAAAACAAACCCGCACGTTGTAGCCTTTCAGGCCAGGCAGAACGACTATCGCGGTGCGTTCCGTCAGCTTTCCCTAATTGTGGACTTAATGAAACCTAGTGCGGAGCAACAGACAACAGTGCCGGCAACGGATACAAAAAGTCTACGTTCTGCGCACACCCGAACGCGGGTCACGCGAAAAGCATATACGAAATATTTAATTGACCAGCAACGATATGCAGTCTAAATACTTAGTTTGCGAAAGTCAAGAATAAAGAAGGCCCGATTCGCGGTAATTTACATTTTCACCACGAATCGGGCCCTTTTTATTTGTGTTGAATACCGTCTTGAAAGAAAAAACCGGAAACAGGCTATCTTGTAACAGGACGCCGCGTAACCGAACGGCGCGAGGCCGTGGCCATCTTTTCGCCCTTCGGCTGAAGCGAGACCTCCTGCACCTTGCCAAGACCCAGTTTGCTTTGCCACCAGATGGCGATCGGGCTTGCGATCGCAATAGTAGAATAAGTACCCGCTATCGAACCGACGAACAACGCCAGCGAAAAGCCGCGAAGAACTTCCCCGCCAAACAGCACAAGCGCCAGTACGGCAAGAAAGACAAGCCCGTTGGTCACAATGGTGCGGGACATCGTTTGATTGATCGAATCATTTGTGAGCTGGTAAAGCGATTTGTCGCGATGAAGCGTCATATTCTCGCGTATGCGGTCGAAGATAACGATCGAGTCGTTTACCGAAAATCCGACAAGCGTCAGAAACGCGGCAAGGACCGTCAGGCTGACCTCCCATTGAAAGACCGAGAAGAAGGCGAGAGTGACCAGAACGTCGTGGAATACGGCGATAACGGCCCCTGCCGCGTATGTCCAGTCATATCGAAACGCGATGAACAAAAGAATACCCACCATGCCGAGCAGCGTTGCCTGTATCGCCTGCGTCCTCAACTGGGCACCTGCAACCGGTCCCACCGAATCGGTCCCGACGATCTTGTAGGCCGCCGCTTCATCTTCGCCAAGCGCTTTGGTCGGATCTGCCTCTTTGCCAAAAGTATCGAGGGCTTTCTTAACATCGGCACGGCCGCGTTCGACTTGTGTATCCTGGGTGGTGGCAGGAGCGGCTTCATCGGCCGCTGCGGGGGCTGCCTGTTCGGATCCTACATCCGCGATCAGGGGGACTTTTATTAAGACCTCGTCCTGTTTGTCCGTGGATTCCTGAATGATAGGCTCGGTAATGCCGACATTGTTGAGCGCCGAGCGGATGTCGTCCGTGGACGGTTTCTGCTTAAACTTGGCTGTAATAACCGTACCGCCCTGAAAATCGACCCCAAGGTTAAACGCATCGGTGCCGCCGTCCGTCGCTTGACGGGCAACCGCTGAGATCAGGCCGGCAAGAAGAACGAGGATCGAGATAGCGATGAGCGGTTTGCGCCAGCCCATCCAGTCAACGTTAATATTCGGTAAAATTTGAAACATTGCTTATTTAGTCAAGAGTCGAGACTACTAGATACTTAACTTCTTCATCTCCGGGTTCCGCTGAAGGAGCCACATAAAGATCGTTCGCGAAACAAATACGGCCGAGAACAAATTGATCAACAGGCCAAGGATAAGGGTGACAGCGAACCCGCGTATCGGTCCCGAGCCATAAAGGTACAGGATGATCGCCGAGATAATAGTCGTGACGTGGGTGTCGATAATGGTAATGAATGCCCGATCAAAGCCGATCGACACAGCTTTCGCAACTTCGCGCCCGGCTCTGAGCTCTTCACGCATTCGTTCGAAGATAAGCACGTTCGAGTCAACGGCCATTCCGATACCGAGGATCAGGCCGGCAATTCCCGGCAGTGTCAAGGTCGAATCGAGCATGATCAGGGCCGCAAGCGTTAGCATCATATTGAGCACAAGCGCGATAACAGCATTGATACCCGACCCGCGGTAATAAAACAGCATAAAGAGAACGATAAAGATCAGGCCCGCGACCGATGCGGTAACGCCCGACCGGATGGAGTCTGCGCCGAGGCTCGGGCCGACCGTCCGTTCTTCCTGATATTCGATGCGTGCCGGCAGTGCCCCCGACCGAAGCGTCAGGGCCAGGTCGTCGGCATCCGTCTTGGTAAACTTGCCCGAAATTTCGCCCTGATCGTCGATCCGCGAACGAATGTATGCAACCGATTTTACCTGGCCGTTCAGGACAACACCCATGTAATTATTTATGTTCTTGCTTGTCCATTCGCCAAACTTTGCCGCACCCGCCGGCTTAAGCGAAAAGGCGATCTGATAGTCGTTTCCGGCCTGTGTTCTTGAAACCGCATTCGCGTCCCTTAACTCGCTGCCGTCCACGATCGCCGGATTTTCGACCACAACGTATTGTTTTGCAGGCTCCGGCGTTGTCGCGTTAGAGGGCGGTTGAGCGCTCCGGTCAATATATTCGTAGATCTTGCGGTTCGACGGCTCAGCGCCGCCGAGTGACTGCTTTGCAGCCTCCTCGGTCGGGTATGTCTGGACGGGAGCCGGACTTGGCGGACCAACGACCTTCATCAATTGAAGGTTCGAATCGGCGCGAATCAGCTCCTTGACACGTTCCGGGTCGTCAACACCCGGCATCTGAAGAAGTATCTGGCCGGACGATTCCGCGCCATGGCGTTGGAGCGTGGGTTCCTTAACGCCGAATGCATTAATGCGGCTTTCGATGATCTTGAGCGCCTGTTCAACGGCCTGATTCTTAAGAATCGTTTGAATGTTGGACGGTAGGTTCCACGTAACCGTGCCGCCGCTTACGGATTCATTCCAGTTGACCAGATCGACCTTTTTCTTTACCTCATCGATCACGGCCTGTGTCTGTGCCGCATCCGTGGCCGAAACCGCAAAAGAATATGTGCCGTTCTCTGCCACGACGCTGCTTTCGCCGGTCTGGATGTTTGCATCCTGCAGGGCAGTCATTGCGGCCTGTGCGTTGTTCTCGGTAAGCTTTTTAAGGTAATCGTCGGTTTTGACGCGCATCACCAGATGCGAACCGCCCTTTAGATCAAGGCCGAGACTGATATTTTCGGCAAGATTCTTTTTGACACCTTCCCAGGTAAAATCCTGCTTGGTCAGCGACCGCCGCGGACCGATGCATAGGTAAATACCGGCCAACGTTACCACAAGAATAATGATCGCCCGGACCTTTATACTGTTGTTCTTCATTTACTAATACCTTGCCGCCGGACCTTTCGGTGTCCTGCGTGGCTAATCCCTACTCCGCTTTCTTGCCGACAACGGCACTTTTACCGACCTCAAGAAACGATTTTTCCGCGCTCTGGATGATAAAGCTCGTTTCCTTTATTTCCTTGACCTTGCCGATGATCCCGCCATTGGTCACAACCTCATCGTTGATCTTTAACTGGGTGATCAGTTCCTGAAGCTGCTGCTTTTGTTTCTTCTGAGGCAAAATAACGAGAAAGTAGAAGATTCCAAAAATAAAAACAAATGGAAGCACCGTCCACAAAAGCCCGGCGCCGCCAGCGTCCTGAAAAAATAAAAGAAATGTATTCATCTATACTCTTGTCAAGAAAACAAAACTTAATAATATACACTCGGATTGAGTATATCAACCGCTTAGATCTTCGTTCTCCCGTAATTTACTTAGAAATTCGCTGCGGAACCGAGCAAAGGAGCCGGATTTGATAGATTGCCTAACCTGAAACATAGTGTCAAGGTAGAAAGCCAGATTGTGATGAGAGATCATTGTCGCGGCGTTCATTTCCCCTGCCTGATACAGATGCCTGATATAGCCTTTTGAATAACGACGGCAGACCGAGCATTTGCAGTCGGGATCGATGGGCGAATCGTCGCTTATGTATTTCGCATTGCGGATGTTGATCTTTCCCCGCGATGTAAACGCCCCGCCCGTTCGGCCGTTGCGGGTCGGCATTACGCAATCGAACATATCCACGCCATGGCTGACAGCTTCTATCAGATCTTCGGGCGTCCCTACGCCCATCAGGTACCGAGGTGCATCGGCGGGCATTTTTGGAGCGATGTATTCGAGCACGCCGTACATAACGATCTTTTCCTCGCCAACGCTCAAGCCGCCTATCGCATATCCGTCAAAACCGATCTCTACGGTTTGTTCGAGGCTTTCTTGTCTAAGATCGAAGTGTCCGGCTCCTTGAATAATGCCAAACAAGGCTTGCCTTCCGTTCAGACTACCGGATCGGGCTTGCTCGTCCGCCGCGTCAGGCCAGCTAAGACCCGTATCCTGAACGAGTGAACTCTCAAGAAACCCCGAATCGGCACCGTCTTCCTGTAATTTGTCGAAACGTTCCTTCGATCTTTTTGCCCAACGGGCGGTCAATTCCAGGCTTTTGCGCGTCGCATCCAGATCGGCATCGCCCGGCGGGCATTCGTCAAAAACCATTACTATTTCGGAACCAAGCGCTGCCTGGACCTCCATAGAGATTTCCGGTGAAAGAAACTGCTTGCTCCCGTCAAGATGTGAGCGAAACTCGACACCTTCTTCCGTCAATTTCCGAAGTTCGCTCAGCGAAAATACTTGGAACCCACCGGAATCCGTCAGCAGCGAGCGGTTCCAGGTTGAGAATTTGTGGAGCCCGCCAAAGTTCCCTATCACATCCACGCCCGGCCGCAGGAAAAGATGATAAGTGTTGCCGAGGATGATACGGGCATCCAGTTCGTTTTCAAGCCATTCAAACCGAACGCCCTTCATCGCTCCCTGAGTGCCGACCGGCATAAACACCGGCGTCTCGATCACCGACCGCCGCGTTCTGATCACACCGGCCCTGGCTTCCCCGTCGGACGCCAGAACATTCCAATTTATGGCTTTATCCATGCATTGAATTAGTCGCGGACTTTTGATCGGAATAGGTGAAAAGTGATAGGTATCAAGTGAGAAACTAAGAATTTTTCATCCGATACGAAAGTCACGGAGAGGAAAGGCCGATCAGCGACCAGATGTTGCCGGGCCCGATCGCGGCTTCGGTCACAATAATACCTTCCTCGTTTACCAGCACGGCCGACGGTACGCCGCGCATTCCAAATTTTTCGGCTGTCTTGAAACCTTTATCGACAATTATCGGCGACTTAAGCCCAAGTTTGCGTTCCTCGTCAGCAGTTCCATCGGTGAAAATGATCAACTCAGGATCATTGGGTTGTCGCCTGGGTTCCCACTTTCGGATCTGATCCATAAGTTCTACACAGTGGCTGCAGGACGGGCTTGAAAATGCGACCAGAGTTTTGCGGCCGGCAAAATCCTTTTCCGTGACCTCGCGTCCGTTGACATCGGTCGCCGAAAACTCAGGGATCTCATGGCCGATATTCGGTTTCCGGTGACCGTTGAGCGCCAGAAAATGGAGAAACTCCTCATTAAGGTCACGCGATTTGATCTGCTCCACCAATCGTCGGATAGCAATGTCGCCGGCCGCAATATGACTCGCGATGTTGCCGTCCGAATTGACAAAAAGCGCCGTCGGGGTCCATTTTGCGTTGACCGAGGCGGCAAATTCCCGCTTTGGTTCCACCAAAACCGTCCTCGAACCTTCGGCAAACTTCTCTCTATTGGCGCCGGCCTCGCCATGCGACACGAAAACGAACTTCAGTTTTGCGGCGAGCTCGGTCTCCCATTCGCGGATCTCGGGCATCATTGTTTCGCACGGAGCGCATTGGGCTCCAACAAAGAAGAAAATGAAGGGTTTATTGTCAGACAGCAGATGATCAAACTGGACCGATCTGCCGCTAAGATCCGGGATAGCGAAATCGGGCAGCGGCGCCCCGATCGGCAGTCCGTCCGACGGATCGCCCGCTTCGTTCCGCTCGACAGGCTCTACTTCGCCGCCGGCAAATTCAAGCAGGCCCAGACGTCGAACTATCTCGTTCTGCTGATCGGTCAGTTTGATCAGATAACCAAGAAGTACGATCCCAAGAATGACAAGCGATAAGATCAGCAGCATCTGGAGCATGCCGGAATTATTGTTTGCAAGTTCGAGGCCCTGATCCGTTCGTCCGAAACCAATTAGCACCAACGCCAGCAACGCGAAAATAATGTTCCTGACAAGGCTTTTTTTACCTACCGGTTCACTGTGTATCTGGCCAAAGCAGTGGCAGTCAGGTGCCCTGCCCTGTGCGATCTGCCAGACCATCCCGCCGATAAAACTCAGGAGCAGAATTAGCGCTCCGACGGCACCGATCCACGACATCGTTGTAAAAAGGAAGCACACCGCAAAAACGATCTCGGCAAACGGCAGTGCGTACGCAAAAAACTTTGTAAACTCCTCGGGCGTCCCAAATTCGCGCATCGCCTTTGCCGATCCGGCCGGATCGAGCAGCTTAGAAATACCCGCAACGGCGAAAACGCCAAACAGGATGAGCCTGATAATTAAGAGAACGATCTCCATTTTTAACTATTCGATTTTCTGGTCTTATGGCGTTCTTTCAACCTTACTGGTGTTGCAAAAAACTCAAACGTTTCTCTCAGTTTGTTCTCAATATACCGCAAATATGAAAAATGTAATCCGGCTTTGTTTCCACCGGAGGTAAACAGGACAAAAAGCGGGGGCCGCATACCGCCCTGTGTAATATACTGCACTTTGAGACGTGAAAAGCCGCCTTTTACCGGTGCCGGAGCGGTTCCGCCACGCGGCTGCGAGATGCTTTCCTCAAAAAATTTGTTTAGCTGCGCGGTGGGAACCCTAAAATTACGGGCTTCGTTCGCCTTCACGGCCAGGGGAAGCAGTTTCGAAACGCGCTGGCCGGTCAGGGCCGAAATAGAAACGATCGGCGCCCAGTCCAAAAATTTCATCTGCATTCGGACGGTCCGCTCAAATTCGTAGATCGTGTTTGTTTCCTTTTCATCCACCGCGTCCCATTTATTGACCGCGAGAATCACTGAACACCCGGATTCGACCGCGTAACCAGCAATATTCGCGTCAAGATGGGTCACGCCTTCGACTGCATCGATTATCATCACCGCGACATCCGCCCGCTCCAGTGCCTTTCTTGCCATGATAACCGAAAGTTTTTCGGCCATTTCGGTTGTCTTGCCTTTCCGGCGAATTCCGGCGGTATCGATCAGAAGAAACCTCTGCCCTTCGGCCTCAAATTCTGTATCTATTGCATCGCGCGTGGTGCCCGCGATCGGCGAAACGATCACGCGTTCTTCACCAAGAAGGCTATTGAGCAAAGAGGATTTTCCAACATTCGGCCGGCCGATAATAGCAAGTTTTATCTCGTTCGGAATTTCCTCTCCTGGTTCATCTTCAAACCGCAGAGCGTCGAACACTTTATCAAGCAGGTCGCCAACCGAAGTGCCATGTTCCGCCGACAGTGGCGTCAGCTCGAATCCGAACTGGTAAAATTCCCCTGCCTCGTCCTCGACCTTCCTGCTTTCTGCCTTGTTGGCCGCGATAAAAACCGGCTTTCCAATATTCCGCAAATACACAGATATCTCTTCGTCGAGCGGCGTTACGCCCGCCCGCGCATCCACGACCCAAATTATCGCTTGAGATTTATCTATTGCGAATCCGGCCTGTTTGAAAATATTTGCGGGAATGATCGCTTCGTCATCCGGCACGATCCCGCCTGTATCGACAAGCTCAAAGGTTCGGGCTTTCCACTCGACATTTGCAAAAATGCGGTCACGGGTAATTCCCGGCTCATCGCCGACAATGGATTTGCGAGAACCTGTCAGCCGGTTGAACAAGGTCGATTTGCCTACATTCGGCCGGCCGATTATTGCGACGAGTGGTAATGCCATTGTGTAGAGGATAATAAAGCCTTTTACAATGTACAAATTAACCGCACCGCGGTCGGTTATTGAATTCATCGAACGATTTGAATATCATCAAAAAAAAGACTCGTCGCACCGGTGCACGAATGAGATCCCATCCTGCGTTTTATGGACCATAACAACGAAATCGACCACTTCGGCATGCTTGTCTGTCCTCTTACCAAGCTCGGCCTTGTGCGAATGAGCCGAAAAAAGGCAGAAGAAAGCATGGGCGGGCCGTTCAGAACACGCTCCGATCTGGTAAATGCAAAAGGCGGCATTTCAAATCCGGCCGGCGTTACCGACGAGGTACTGGTCCGCGAAGACTTACATCTTGCGTATCCGATCGTTGACGGGATTCCGATCCTGCTGGCGCCGGAATCCATCGGGGTCGGCGATGCGGTAACGTCCTTTGATCTAAAAGACCCGCGTTATGCCGAGGCATATGAGGAGATGGATTTTTACAACGCGACTGCGACGGATGAACTCGAAAAGGTCGAAAAACATGGGGTTGAAACGGTTCTTTTGAGAGAGCTCGCCGCGGGAGAATCGGAGCGGAATGCATTTCCGGCGCCGCGGCACACCTGGATCGACAGCCTTCACGACGGCCTGGCACAGTGGGATGCGTATGAGCACCTTGGGAATCTTACCGGAAAGCGATTGCTGCAGCTCGGAGGCTCGGGTTCACATGCTATCAAGTTTGCAATTGCGGGCGGTGCTGAGTCATGGCTGCTGACCCCGATGCTGGGCGAAGCCCGCTTTGCCGTACAACTGGCCGATTCCGCCGGAGTAGGCGAGCGTTTTCATGCTGTTGTCGGTATCGCCGAAGAACCGCCTTTCGCATCCGCATCGTTTGACGGGATCTACGCGGGTGGTTGTCTTCATCATATGGTTACGCCGCTTGCATTGCCCGAGGCGGCCAGAATATTGCGCGACGGAGGCAAATTTGCCGCTGTCGAACCCTGGCGGGCCCCGTTTTATGGCATTGGTACAAGACTCCTCGGCAAACGCGAGGATGCATATTGCCGCCCTTTGACATCTGAGCGACTGGAGCCGCTTGAATCCGCATTCAAATCGATCTCCCTTATCCGGCACGGTACGATCACCCGATATCCGTTGATCGCTCTCGAAAAATTTGGTGTTCCAATGTCAAGAGTCGTACCCTGGTACGCCGGCAAGATCGATGATGCTGTTTGTTCGATCCTTCCAGGCCTGCGGCGTATGGGAAGCAGTATTGCTATTTTAGGAAGCAAATAGACAAAGAGCTCTGATCTTCGCATCCGCCATCAGGAGACATTTTGCAAAAATTGAAGGACCCTACGTCACCATCGTAAGAGATTCGGCTGGCAAGCCGTTTTTTCCGATTTAAGGAGGCTTATTATGGACGGACTGGCAACCACTGGCAACGATTGCATTGCGTTTAGATTTGAAGGTGCACTTTCATCCCGGCAGATATCAAAATCGGTTGGTCAAGGTGGATTCAACCTCAAACCCGATGTTCTAAAAATTCAGAAGCTCCTGAATCTCATTTCGCCCAAGGATGGCGGCCCGCTGATCCCATTAAAGGAAGACGGATTTATTGGTCCTAAGACGTTGGGCGCGATACGTTCGTTCCAGGCATTTCACTCCCTTGGAAGCGATGGCCGGGTAGATCCGAACGGCCTGATGCTCAAGAAAATGAACGAGGTGCCAAAAGAGGGGTTAGCGCTGCGAAACAGCCGCATTCTGCTGAAAGTGGTGCAGTCGATGCCGGATCTTGTAGCCATGGCTGGAAAAGCAGTCCGAAAGATCGAAGAGGCGATGGATTTTGTCCGATTAGGTGCTGGAGGGTTGTTTACAAAAAAGAAATCATTTGACCTTGCGGAGCTGCATTTCGCTTTTGGAAACCAGTCGGATTCCGTAACCCTTTCAGAGCTTGCTTTTATTCGCACCACGTATGACCGCGTAAGCACCGTCCTGAGGCGCCACTTCAGCCCAATTACGGGAGGCAACCCTTTTGGCGTCAATATTTTCACGATCGACCCGCTGGGTCTGCCGCATTTTGCATACTCACCGACACAAGCGGGCGACGCGAAGAGGCCTATCCCTGAAGTGCATTCAGGACTCGTATTTCTCGGCGAAAAGAGCGATACAGCCGTACCTGATCTTTTTACCCATATCCTATTCCACGAGCTTATACATTTTGTTGACGACGAAAGCGGCGGACGGAATATTGGCGATGCGGGCAAGTACCGCGAAAAGGCGATGAGAGCGGCGCACGCGGTGCGAATGCGCAACTCAGATAATTATGCTTTGTTCGCCACGCACAATCATATGGGGCGGTCGAGGCTGCTTGCGAGCCAGCCTACTCTAAATAGTCTGATACCAGCCGACCTCTAAGTTTTCGAGACAACGAAAAGCCCCGGTCGGTTTAACTCGACCGGGGCTTTTTCCTTTTGCAAACCCTATTTAGAATCGGGCAATATCGAGGATCGTACCGAGAATTGTACCCAAAATACTATATCTGCCATTTGAGTAATTTCCGTACTGGTAACGGCCGTAGTAGCCATCCTCGTACCCGCGTCTAAAGCCTTCGCGGAAATAGTGGTTATAGTCCGAGACACCTACGTAGTAACTGTCGTAGCCAAAGCTTGCGTCCTGATAGCCGTACGAATTCGAGTAGTTGTAACCCCAACGGTCGTTCCGGTCGGCCTGGCCCGCACGAAAGCCTTCTTCGTAACCATAGTTCACTGCATCACGCAGCATCTGGGCTCCGTATTGGCTGGTGTAGTAATACTGGCCGCCGCGATTGTAGCGATAGTTGTTGTACAGGTTGTTATAGTAACGGGCCTGCTGAAGCCTTAACTGATCGCGGCGAATGCGGTCCCAATACCGCTGCTGGTACTGAATGTAAGAGCGTCTTCGTTGCCGTTCCAGCTGCTGCTGACGCTGGTTGCGAATGTTCTGCCAGTTATTGTTCTGCCATCTGCTCTTATATTCCTGTGAACGACGCGTCCGAAGCTCGGCCTGCTGCTGCCGGGTTATGATCTGGGCGGTATTTCGCTGGTCGCGAATATCGTTATTACGAACCTGTCGTCCACGACGGTCATTTTCTTGTCCCTGGCGTACTCTGGCGTTATTGACCTGTTCGCGGCGTATCTGTTCCTGTCGAATCTGGTTCTGCTGTAATTCACGCTGACGTTGACGTTCAGCTGCTTGTTGCTTGGTTTGCGCGTTCCTGATCTGCTCCTGGCGGATCTGTTCCTGACGCACCTGCTGCCCACGAAACTCTTCCTGCTGCCTTGCACGACGTGTACGAAGGTCCGAGTCCTGTTGCTGCCTGACGCGGGAATTTCTTATCTGCTCCTGCTGCCGGACCTGTTGTTCGCGGATCTGCTGTTGACGTTCCTTGACGGCCCTGACCTGCTGGTCATTCTGAATATTTCGTTCCGGACGCCCCGGCGCCGTCCGTTCGGGACGGACAGGTTCGACGCGCTGCGGGCGAACCACCGACTGCGACTCTTTTCGCTCCTTTCTTTCCTGTTTTTGCGGCTGATCGCCGCGATCACGACCCCGATTGCGCTGCGCGCTCGCATTGTCGGCCAAGCCAAACAACACGGCCGCTGCAGCCATCGAAGCGATCCCTAAATTTCTAATTCTATTTCTCATACATTCCCCTTTTCCAAAACCACGCCGAAAATCACCGGCTCACTCTATTGAATGGCAAGAAGCGTTCCACAGCGGAAAACCCTTGAAAAATGGGAAAAGCACGAAAGAAAAATGGTTTTTTGATACCATTTCGTCGATGTAAGAACGCATTAGGTTAGGAGAATGGAGACAATCACAAGGTCAGGCTTTTACAAAATCATAGGCGATGACAACGTTTACGGCTCCGTTTACTACGTCGTGACGAACCGAAACGGCTTTCATCCGCATGTTGGATTCCTTTCTGACGGGCAGAATAAATGAGATCTTCTCGAGCGTGAGAACTTCGATAGGATTGATCTTTTTATCGATCGAACCCTGAATTAGTTTTGCGATCACGTTGCCGCCAACGCCGCGCGTTCCGTTAAGGACAACATTCGAAACACGCGCACGGGCGACAAGACGCTGGTTTTGCTGGTCGAACTCGAGGTCGATAACAGTTTCGGCATAACCGGAAAAGGTTACACAGCCGACAAAAGGCGGATTATAATTCCCGGTGAACGCGAGCGGAGCCAGTATTTTACCGTCGCGAAAACGGACCGCAGTCCGCACGCCGTTACTCTCTCGCAGCAGCTGGATAACCTCTTTGCAGGCAACCCTTGCGCCAAAACTTAGAGAATTCGTCGATGTCTTGTGTTCAGCGTTTTCAGTGTTCGATGCGATCGAGAATTCGATAGGACTTGCATCCTGAAAGATCGCGTCAAGGAGGGCGTCGAAGAATGTTTCGTTTAGGCTGATGGTCACTTCGGCCCGCTGAGCTGCGGCAGCCGAACAGAACAAAAAAGCGAAGAGGAAAGCGATTGTGACATTTTTATACTTCATCATACTCGTCCTTGAAAAAACTATCCGCAAAAGCCGTTCCATACATTCGATCTACAAAGATCCTTCTTCTCGAGTCTTCTGAAAGTTCTTTCGGGATAGACCGCAGTATGGCCGTTCGGGCGGCAGCGTACATTTCGCAAGCGAGCGCGATCCGCCTGCTCGGGCCAAGTCGCGTCATCATTTCAAACTGCATTTGTTCAATTTCCGGCGTCGTGTCGGTCATTCGTGAGTTCCTCCCAACATTTCTTCAAAAAGTCCATCGACGTTCATGTTCGTCGCCCATTCTTTGATGTACTCAAAGTCGAGTTGGTTTCGGATCAAGTTTTTTACGTCATTCAACTGTTTTTCGGAACGGGAATCCGCAGCCCATAACAACTTGGATATCACCAGATCTTCGGGGGTGATCGTTGAAACTTCGCGGCCCTGAAAATCGACTCGCACACGTCGTTCAAACGCAACTTTCTGAAACGGCGTCGATTTCTTTATCACGCAATCAACCTTGAAAGCGGTATCCTGATGAAGGATATTGAACATCCGCTCACTGTCAATCGCCCGCCGCATCGAATTGTGCGGAATATAATAATCCGGTTCGAGGCTGTCGATGAGAATTCCGGCGTGATGCGACTTTAGCTCAACAACGATGTCGATGTCCGCCGTCATCCGGTAGACAGTATAGTGAAACAGAGCCATACTGCCGGTCAGCATGTACGGAATTCGCAGTGTCTCAAGTCTCCCCGTAATATCGTGAAGAACCCGAATTGGCACGGCTAGATCGCTTTCGTTCATAAACCTATCCGAACAATATCGTGCAGCCTGAGCAGGCCTATGCAGCGGCCTTCGGCATTAACGACCGGCAGCACCGAGATCTGCGACGGGCGATTTTCCATAAGCTGGAGCGCGTCGAACACGAGCATTTCGGGTACGGCCGTGATGGGCGATCTCGTCATCATTTCTTCCGCCGTCAGTCCGTCAAGGCCGGAATCAGCCCTTCGTTCGATCGTTCGCCGCAGATCGCCGTCAGTTACGATCCCGACAAGAGTTCCCTTGTCGCCGATCACGTTTACCGCTCCGAGCGAATGCTTAGAGATCGCCTTTACAACGTCCAGCCAACCGGTGTTTACATTTACATTCGGGCTGTCGTGCATCAGGTCGGTTACCCTAAAGGTAAGGCGTTTACCCAGCCGCCCGGCGGGATGGTTAACTGCAAAGTCAGTTTCCGTAATGCCGCGCGACTCCATAAGGGTCATCGCAAGAGCATCGCCAATGGCTAAAGCCACGGTTGTCGATGTTGTCGGGGCGAGATTAAGCGGACAGGCCTCGCGGTCAACCGTCGCTTCCAGGACGACATCGGATCGGCGGGCGAGGCTTGATGATAAATTACCCACAATTGCTATCACGCTCACGCCCCTGGCTTTCAAGGTCGGCATCATCGCAAGCAGCTCGTCAGTTTCGCCCGAATTGCTCAGGGCGATAAGAACGTCGCCCGGAGTAATGACGCCAAGCCCACCGTGGATAGCATCGGACGGGTGAACAAAGATCGAGACGGTCCCCGTACTCGTCAAAGTTTGGGCGATCTTCTGAGCAATAATGCCCGATTTTCCGGTGCCGGTTACGATCACCTTACCGCCGCAGTTCGCGATGATTGCCACAGCCTGTTCGACGCTTTCGGCGTCCAGACGCAATGCTGCCCGCTCGATCGCACTTGCTTCAAGACGGAGCAGTTCCACGACCTTTGCGTAAATCTGACTTGTTTTTTCGGGTGATGCTGAGTTCATCTTTACGTCCCTAATTCGTTTTCGCTGGAATCGGCACAAGGACATCCGCGACGATCAGCCACTTTCCGCCCCGCAATTTCCAAACCTGGACGAAATTTCCGCGTTCTGTTTGAATCCCCTTTTTGTCCGCAATGGTGTAACCGGCATGAACATAACCGAGATCGATAGCTTCGGTAAATGATTTGCGTTTTGCAAAAACGATGTTCGGAGCGTTCTTCAAAAGAGACAAGCCGGACTTTTTATCAAAGGCCGGAACTTTTCCGTCCCGCATGACGACGGCATCGTCGGCCAGAAAACTTTTGTACGCTTTTGCGGAGCCTGACTGGGCCGCAATTTGATAAAATGCAACGGCGGAATCGGCGGCGGAAAGTTTGGCCGGATTCGAGCCTTTTCCACTGTCCGCCGGCGACCTCCAATCAGTTGGTTCAGAAGCGGGTTTTTTATGGTTTATTCCGGCGTCAAGCGCCGCCAGGAACTCACCGTTCGGCTGCCGGAGCCAGATCGAGAGGTAGTGGCCGTAAGAGATATTCGGATCGTCCTTTCCCTTAGGCTGATAACGCGAGTTGCCGATGCTGTACGCCAGAACTCCGTTCGCCGACACGTCTATCCAGACAGGGTTCCATGTCAAGGCGGCCGGTGATGCGGGCCGTGACTTCCATGCTTCGCGGCCATTCACTGCGTCCGGAGCGAAGATCGTTCCGACCGGCGATAGAAATTCAATAAAGCCTTGATTGATCCCTTTCTCGGCGACGGCCTTTTCAAATGCGCGTTCGGTCTCGAATATCGCCCGTGCAGGCTCCTGAGCCAATATGGCGACAGCCGAGAAAAATACGAGTAGAAGAAATAGTACGGTCGGCATCGAATGAATTCTAGCACACCCGCAAGGCCGAAAGACCGAATTAAACCGCTGACCATGCCGGTTCTCCGATCCCTATTCGACCGTAACAAAATCCGTGCCCGTGCGTCCGAAAGTCTCGGGCATATACATCTCCTCGGCCTTGGCTGGCGGGACGACGAACTGGCCCGGTGTGGTGGCCCGTGCAACATAGGTATAGTTGTAAACGCCTTCCCAGAGCAGCGAACTGAATGCCTCGGCTCGTTCGTCGCGGAAATTCTGATGCTCGAACCAGTTCATCCGCCACCAGTAATAGTTGCGGCCGATAGAACGGCTGCCGACCTCGAAAACGCCGGTGTTTCCGCCACCTGTGTCTGCCGGTATCGCCTCGGTGGTTGCGAGTTCAGGATTGAGTATCTCTAATCCAGCCGGAAGTTGATCGACCAACGCAACGTGATAACGCCGCGCCTGGGCGACCATCGTCAGGCGGATTCGCACGCGGGCACCGGATTTTATCGTCCAGCTTCCATCGGCGTTTTGTTTTACGTCGTTCTTGTTATCGACGGCGTCGTATCTCCTTAAGACGGTGAAGCCGTAGTCGGCCGGATCGAGTTTCAAATTCTTCGGGGCGTATTTCATGCCGATTCGATAGTACAGGCGACCCGCCCCTTGACGATCGATCAGGAGGTTTGACGTGCCGCCCTGGTCAACCAGATACGACATCGGAATGTTCAGCACGTTCGAATCGATCGAACGGCCCTTGAACGCTTCCTCGCCCGCGTAGGTATTGCCAAGCCAAATACGGGTTACAAAATCTGGCGTCACCTTCTCAAAGGCGTTGAAGTATTTGTCGAGCGCCAGCAGAATAAATACGTTCTCCTGGGTCGAGCCCCAGTGGCCTTTCTTGCGGTGGGCCAGCAAGCCGCGGACGAGTTTGGGAATGAGGTCGTTCGCTGCAGAAGCCTGACCGTTAGGAAGGGCTTGACCGTCCACCGTTGAGCCCTTACTTACGTGCGGGCTACGGACACCGGCCTTTATCAATGCTTCGAGTAATATGCCGTCGGCACGTCGGTTCGAGTACATTATCAGCCATCCGCCGTCGCCGTAATCGGTAACAAAATTAGCTGTCGCGGCCGTTTCGGTCGTGCGGTTCATTAGGAATCTGACAATTGCATCGACCTCAGCCGCAGAGCCTTTATCATCGGCCAATACCGACAGCACCCATCCGAGGGCCTCAAAATTGAGCTTTTCGACCGTTGCTTCGGCAAGCAGCTTTTTGGCCTTTCCGGCGTCTTTGTCGCCCATTAGATCGCGGATGTACAGGGCGTAAGCCGAGATGGTCCAGCGGACCTGCGGCGAGTTCTTGTACCAGTCGTCAAAATGCTTTTCGACATCCTTCAGGTAAGGCTTTGTCTTATTGAGCATTTCGTCGGGCACTTTGTAACCCTTTGCCTTTGCCAACGCCAGGGCGTGAGCAACGTGAACGGTCAGGAACGGGTACTCATACCGTTCGCGATCTTTTCGCCATAAGCCAAAGCTGCCGTCATCGCGTTGACGCGATTGGAGGATCTGCATATCGCGTTTGAATTTCGCCTCGAGTTCGGCAGAGCTAGGCATATCCTTCGCCTTGAAGGCGGTTAGAACATCGCGCAACGCGGCGGTCGAGATCATCCGCGACGCTATCTGCTCGGAGCACTCATATGGATAGTTCGCGAGATATATGTAAGCGTCGGTCAGTTCCTGCAACTGCGTGGAACTTGTCGTGACCTCAAGCCCGCCAAACTGCGGATAGACGTCGCCCGGTGTTTGGACGGGTTGGATTATCGCTCCGTTTTGATCGGTCGTGCCGTAGGTCGCGAAGGCCTCGGTCGTCGCAGGTGTCCAGACGGGCAGCGAGATCTCCGCTGCGTCGTTGTGTTTGCCGGAAGTGACCGCGATCTGAAACCGCGCGGTTCCCGCTTTCACGGTCGAGACCGGAAAACGCACTTCTTCGCGGCTGTTGGCTTTGACCAGGACGCGCTTGCCGGCGGCCGAAAGCTCCCCTCCTGTCTGAGGAGGGGTGGTAGCCGCTTCGGCTGACGGGGTGGTGGAAGTTCCCAGTTCCGCATTCGTCGCGCGGATAGCGACATCGACGGCCATGTCCTGATCGGTCTGGTTTTGGACGACAACCGGCAGCTCGATCTTGTCGCCAAAGTTCATAAACCTCGGAGCGCTCGGGCGGACCATCAGCGGCTTTTTGGCTGTAATGTTCGATTCGGTCTTGCCAAAGCGCTTTCCGGGATCGACCGAAACCGCCGTAATGCGATAACGCGTCAGGTTGTCCGGGAGTTTTACATCGACGGTCGCATGGCCGTTTGAATCGGTTTTAACCGACGGCGACCAGACCGCGAGTGCATCGAAATTCTCGCGGAGGTTGATCGGAGTGTCGGGCGATGCGGAATCTTTCTCTTCTTTAGCCACTGCACCATCTGCCATCACACCTGGACTCAGCTTCATGAGGTTCATAGATCGACCCGCCATTGGTAGAGCTTCAAGCTGTCTGGCGCTGACTTCGGTCGCCGGCGGTGGAGGCGGCGGTTTCACATCATCTGGATTTCCAAGCAGCACCTCCTTTCTCAAATGATGATCGGAGGCACCTGAACCACGGGGCGTATAGAACACGGACATCGGGTCGGTAATGGAATAACCCGAGAGGGCGAGGACGGACTCGTCCACGATCACGACGGCTACTTCGCTGTTCGCAACCGGTTCGCCGCGATGGTCCTTGACCTCGATATCGACCTTGGTCTCGCCGCCCGGAACCAGAGTTTTGTCTCTCGATTCTGCGGACACAGTTAGTTTGCGCTCGGCGGTAGAGATCGACAGATTGATATTGCCGCTAGCGAACGCGGGACGGTTTGACAGCTTGGGATCGACCTCGCCTTTATCGTTTTGGCGCGCCGCCGCACCGACCAGATCGATCTGGGCGTAAATATTTGGCAAGTACGCCTCTTCGAGCGGTATCTTGAGCGTGATCGACGAATCTTTCATTGAAAAACGCTGGGCCTTCACGATGCCGTCACGCCGCAGTGTCAGGACGCCCTCGGCCGGAACGAATGGCGAAATGACGAGAAGTTCGGCAACGTCGCCCGGTGCAAAGTCTTTCTTCGATGGAATTATCTGGACCTCTTCCTGCTCGACATTGCGTTTTGGCGGCTGTTTTCCGCCGGGAACCCAGACCGTGAACTCGCTCTCGTTAAAGCGTTCGCGGTCGTCCATTACGGTCGCGGTGATCGTGTATCGGCCGCCGGCTATTGCGACAAACGTGCATTTGACAGCCGTTTCAGCCGACTTGACCGTGCATGTCTGTTCATCAACGGTGACCTCTTTCCACGAACCTTTATCGAATTGCCAATCCTTAAGAACGGCGTTTATCTCAATATCGCGTCCAGCGATCAGTTTGCCGTCGATCTCCGAAACGATCGATTCGATATTGATGTTCTCGCCCTTTTGTACGAACGTCCGGGGCGTTTTGATCCCGACGTAAAGATCGGCCGGGTGGACGAGCAGCGACGTATTTCCCGCCCACGTCTGGCGATTTACGTCCTGAACGGCGGCGTTCGCGGTTATCGTGTAAGGCCGCGGCGGCTTGACCGAATCGAAGTCGATCTTTAGCAAATGCCGTCCGCTCGCGTCCGTCACGCCCTTGAAATTCTGTGTGGTCCCACCGCCGTACGGCCGACCGAAGCCGTAATCGTAACGGCCCCACCAGGGCACCCACGTACCGAAGGTGAAATCATCACGATTCGGCGGAGTGTAGCTTGTCGGGTTTGCCGTTACGGTCCAATTCGTGTCGGCGTTTGCGAGGCCGCCGCCGGAATAATATTTTGCATCGACCGACAACATCGCGTTGCCGCCGACAAAATGCGGAGCTTCGCTTTCGATCTTTGCGGTCACCTCAAACTCAGGGCGGCGAAATTCCTGTATCTGGAATTGATGCGAATGGCTGTGACCGGCAACCGAGCTATTCGTCAATAGATCTATTCGCGCGTAACCGAGGTTTGCGTTGTCCGGCAGTTTGAACTTGAAGTCGAATGCTCCAAAGGCGTTCAAATTTCCCTCGCCCTTCGCGATCTCGTTGTTGCGCGGATCCTTTACCGACCAGGTCAGGCCGCGGGCGGCGTCGCCCAAAGCCTCGACATCGCCTAGCTCTCCGCCGGTTACTTTCCGAATATATCCCTTGACCGCGACCTCTTCGTTCGGCTTGTACATTTTGCGGTCGTCAAAAACGAACCATCGAAGCGAGTCGTGATCAGGCTTTTTGTACCAGTTTCCATGGTCCTGCCAATAATACTCGGTATTCTCAGGCAAAAACGCCGCGTCCTTGCCGCGACGGGCGATGAGCATGCTCATCCCTTTTTGCGAGGCGGAATCAGGCAGCGGAAGGCGCAGGATCCCACTCGTACCGGTCGTATTTGTTTGAGCGGCCTCTACTGTTTCAGTTTCAACCAACGAGCCATCGGGATCTACCGATTGGATCTCGCCCGCGCTCGGACCTCCGGTGCCGGTGATCCAATCCCAAGCGGATTCGATCCAGCCTTTTTCTTCAACGACCTCAGGCAAAACCGTTTGGCTTACGGTCGAACCGTTTGGATAGATCGTGAGTGAAACGCCGTTCTGGGCCTTTCCGGTTGCCAGATCGGTCGCAAACCCGACCAGTTCCTGGTTATCGACGAATGCGTCAAGGCCGATGTGCGTGGATTGGACCCATGTGAAAATTCGCGAGCGGTCATATTTTTCTTTTTTAATGGTCGGCTCGATGTCGAGAATGATATTGCCTAGGCCGCCGGGCAAAGCCTCGGTAAGGTCCAATCGGGTTTCGACCAGTTCGTCCTGGACATTCTTGATCGGAACTACCTTGTCGGAGATCACAGTGCCCGGTATCGCCGGTTTTTGGCCATCGTCGTAATTAAGGCGGCGAAAATACTGTGTAAACTGATACCAATCCTCTGGCTTTACACGGTACATACGGACGCGGGCGTTCGCGTGGTTTGTCGTGTAGATCGAGAAAGTCGGCTTTGAGCTCGGGTCGAGGACGATCATCGAACCGCCCTGTGCATAGAAATTTTGCGGGGCCGCGCCGACCTTTATCGTCGCAACAGCCGGTCGGTCGAGAGTTTGGCCGAATGCGTCCGTCAAACCGCCGTCGATGGTTATCTTGTAGGTCGTGTTTCCTTTTTTATAGCCCTGAAAATAGACATTGTTTCCAGACGGATAGATGTTCAGGCCCTGGACGGGCGGTTCGATCTTGACCATCTCCTTGGCAAACTTTGCACCGTCGATGGCGTTGTTGAATTCGACGTACCAGGCGTCGAACGGCGAGCAGTCGGGTTTCTGTGCCCAGCCGCAATATGCTCTGTTGTATTTGAACGGGCCGTAGGTCGTGAACTGGAACGACTGACGCGTTTGCGTGGTCAACGGGCCTTCCGCCGAGGGTGTTCCCTTTTCTACGTGAACCGCGATCGGCGATGCACCGGGAAGTGCGTTCTCCGCTGTGCCCTCGTTGTTCAGGGCTCGAAAGGCGATCCATCGGCCGGGCTGGGACTGTTTTGCGTTATAGGAAATGGTGCTGTCGCCGTCGATCTCTGCCTGCGTAGCCAGCCTGATGGGCAGTTTCTTTCCCGCTCCCGTAACGGTTATCGTGCGGAGTACCGATTCCGGGTTTATCGCCTGGTCGAATCGGATGAATATCAGAGCGTCGCGCCGGACGATCTGGTTCTGCGGGATCATCTGTTCGACCTTTGGCGGCGGCGTTGTAAATGTCCAGATAAAATCTTTCTGCAGGGTTTGGCCGGTCGCGGACTTGGTTCCGGCGGGCACGCGGGCGGTGAATTTTGTCGCCATCGGGAAACGCTTGTCCGTGTCGAACATCAGCGTCTTTGTGCCAAGCCAACGCCAGCGTCCTTCGACCTGAGGGGAGAGTTCGACCGGTGCATATTTTGCCGCCTCGTCTTGAGATGTAACGGCAACCATCGGCTGAGAAAAAGTTATGTTCAGATCAGGAGCAAGAGGCACCTCGCCCTCGGGAGAATATCGAACGACTTGAAGCGTTTTGCCGCTCAGATCGGCGTTCGGGGCCGCGCGCATTTCATGAGATGGGAATTTGACCCGTATCTTGTTTCCCGTTTTCGGAGCAGGCAAAGAGCCAAGCCGTTTTGCAAAGTCGGTCGGGTCGTCCGGATCGGACTTGATCGCCGGAAGACGCTTTAACACGTCAGAAGATGCCTTGTCCGAAAGGGGATCGGTTGACGCAGGCGCCTGCGTTTCCCGGGTCTCCGCGCCTTCCGAGCCCTCACTCAAGCGAAATGTCAATCCTGGCGGATGTTCCTGCATTTTTATGTTCTTTGCCTTTCCGATAATTTGGGCCTGAACTGAGGTTATGGCCGGTGCGATCGAGCT
>JBGTJP010000055.1:0-32159 GCA_041745075.1 Pyrinomonadaceae bacterium
ATCCGCGAATATCTTTCCGGTCTTTGTGTCGATCACATTCGCCCCGAGCCACGTGAACTTCGACTCCTTCATTCGAGCCAGAAGATCGGCCGTTTTCAGATCGAACTCGTGATTGCCGAAAACCGAATAGTCCAGGCCGACAGCGTTCCATGCATCGATCATCTGCGCGCCCTTGTAGGTTCGCGTTTCGACCGAAGGCGATACTGTATCTCCGCCGAGCGTCATTATCGTATTCGGATTTTCATTGAGAGTATTTTTTTTGATCGTCAACACACGCGCCAGGCCGCCGCGTTTCCCGCCGTCAGCCGGGGTGAACTGGTACGTGTCGTTAAGATGAAGGATCGTCACGCGGACGATATGATCCGATTGCGCAAAGGCCGGGACGCTCAACAAGAGCGTTAATGTCAGCAGGATCAAGATTCCGGTACGGGTCGACATTTATCCGGGGCGGCCTGGGCCGCGCCAGCGACTAGTTTAGCAAATCATCGCCGTCAGCGCCTTGACCGGATGAACGTCATGACGTCAAAGTTTATGTTCACTTCGTAGCTCGGTGCGGCGGAATTCGGAAACTGAAGCCGCGCTCCTCCGGTGAGCCCGGGCACGCCGAGCGGCGTTCTGATCGAAGCGCCGCGGTCCAGTATCCTGAACGACAGGCCGTCGATTCCCGGCACCGGAATGTCGCGGTCGCGTATCAAGCCAAATGCAAGGTCGCGCGTCTCCTGATTTGCAACGATCATGGTGATCGAACTTCCCGCAACGATCCCGGCCATCGTAACCAAAGCAATGCGGCTGCCCGTCGAAGAACTGTCCCATTCGGAGCGAAGTAGGCGCAGTTGACGCCGTCCTTCGTCATGGGCCTGCCGGACGAGTCCTTGAACAACAGGAAGCTGATAGACCGCACCGGTTATATCGGACAGTTCGCCGGCTCGCGGTGTCGTGGGCCCATTGCCGCGTGGGGCCGACCAGATCGAGGGAGCGGGCGGAGGCGGAGTCCTGAAAATGTTCGATGGTGCCGTGTTTATTATCGATTCGAAATTGGGCAGCACCAGCCTCCAGTCAGGCCGCAGCATGTTCGGAAGAACGCGATTTGCCGCCATCCGGGCCTCGATCTCGGCCATCATTCTGACGATGTCGGGATCGAGTGTAAGCTGCTGGTCGAGCAGTCTAAGCGGTTGTCGCGGTCGATAGCCAAGTTCGAAATCACCCATATTAACCTCCCAGATAAACCGAAGTCCTTTAGGGTCTGACGGTCGAAGGTGATCTTTTTGCGGAAAATGTTGTTATTGAAGCGTGAGGTTTGTTCTGGCCTCCCACAGCTCTGGAAAAAACTTCTTTGTCAGCGTCGTCATCAGATATCCGACACCTTCGGATCCGCCCGTGCCGCGCTTCATCCCGAGCATTCGCTCGACCATCAATATGTGGTTATAACGCCAAGAAATGATCAGCTCATCGTGCTCGATCAGCAGGTCCTGCATATTGTATAGCGCGGCATATTTTTCCGGGTGTGTCAGGATATCGACCGTGGCGGCGACCCTTTCGTCGTGCGTTTTGACTGCGAAGCCCTGTCGTCCGACATATGCCCAGAACTCATCCGCCAGCGAAGGTGACGTAAGGCGTTCTGAAAGCCGGGCGAAGGCGAACTCATCATCCTTGAACGAATTCAGGATCTTCTCATCCCTGGCACCCGAAACAAATTCCAATTCGCGAAACTGCATCGATTGAAATCCGCTCGCCGGGTTCAGCTTGTCGCGAAATTCCAGAAAGCCGATCGGGGCCATCGATTCGAGAATGTGGATCTGCGTTACCAGTATGCGTTCTATCGAGATGACGCTCCGAAGGGCGTGATTCGCCCGAAACAGCCTGCCCTCCCTGATCCATTCCAGACACGCTTCAAGCTCGTGCAGGATCTGCTTGAACCAAAGCTCATATGTCTGATGGATGACGATAAAAAGCAGCTCATCGTGGCTTGGCGGCTCCGAGAGGGTTTCCTGCAGCCGGATAAGCTCGGGGACTTTGAGATATTTATTGTATGAAAGCGGGGCGTTTTTTCCGTATTCTTCAGCCATGCTTGTTTGCCTGTCGTAACCTGTCTTAAGTTTAGGCTAATAATCCTTTATCGCATGGTTTAAGTCAATTTTTAGGTTATTTTGCACGATCTTGAAGAAATTCCTTGACACGGAATGTAAATGACGCTAAATTCTCATTCGTCACTCGACAATCTAGCAGCAACCCTTTTGATCTTGAAGTTTAAGATTGATTCATAATTTGAAGGCTACGGCCCTCGAACTGCTATTGGACCGCTGGACGGCTGTGATCAGACAGCCGGATGCGGGATTGATATTTATTGCCGGTGCAGGTTTACGGCACACTTTATGGTGAAACGTTAATTTTTCAAAGTTTGCAGGAGGAATTTAGAGAGATGTCGAAAGAAGTAGGAATGGTGAAGTGGTTCAACAACGCTAAGGGATATGGATTTATCGAACAGCCTGGTGAGCAGGATATTTTTGTTCACTACAGCGCCATCACGGGCGATGGATATAAAACATTGATCCAGGGGCAGGAAGTCGAATACGAAGTGTCCACGGGCCCCAAGGGACCGCAGGCCGAAAACGTTATGAAGGTCGCGGCCTAAACGGCCCCTGATGCGGAACCGCCACTCTCAAGCTATCCGCACCTGCAAGTTTTTGATCGAAAAGGCGAACCGAAATGAACCGGTTCGCCTTTTTTTCTATACAAGCTCTTCGCCTTTTGCCTTTAGCATTCGCCGCCACAACTCACGGTACGATGCGTATCTCGAAACGAGCATGCTCAATTGATATCTTTGAGCATATGACATTGTCCTGGTGTCCGAAACCCTTCTTATCAGGGCCTCAAGCCGGGCCCGTGCTTCCAGCGGCGGGCGCTTCGAGTTGCCGTTAAAATAGATATCGAACTCGATCTTGAGCTTCCTGATGTCGTCGACCATACGGTCAAGCTGCTTGTCGAGAGAAACCGCTTCGTCGGCCTGTTTCCGGGTGTTTCGATAGATCGAGTTTGAAGTGAATGCCATGTTTTCTGCTTAACGGATGTGTTTGGGTTGAGGCAAGGCGCCAGATTAGATAAAACGACGATTTCCCCTCCTTTTCCAGAAACCGTTACCGGTTCGTTTGAGCAAACTCATCCATATAGTTTATTAGCTTTTCGACGCCTTCGACGGGAAATGCATTGTAGATCGAAGCCCTTATCCCCCCGACCGACCGGTGCCCGCGAAGGCCCACCAAACCTGCTTTTTCAGCCGCGACACAAAACTCGGCTTCCTTTTCCTCCGACTGAAGCCGAAACGTTACATTCATTCTTGATCGGGCAGCCGGCTCGGCCGTTCCCGAATAAAAACCATCGCTATTGTCGATCGCCGAGTAAAGAAGGTCGGCTTTTGCTGCGTTCCTTTTTTCGATGGCTTCCACACCACCTTCGTTTTGCAGCCATTCGCAGACAAGGTCGATCATATAGACGCCCCACGTATTCGGCGTGTTCGGCATCGAATCGTTTCCCGCAAAAGATCGATAATTCAGCACGCCCTGTCCGCGGTGGGCCGTTTCAAGAAAGTCGTCGCGGATAATAACGACCGTCACGCCGCTTGGGCCGATGTTCTTTTGCGCGCCGGCATAAATAAGCGAATATTTATCGATATCGATCTGCCGGGAAAGAATATTAGAGGACGCATCGCAGACCACCGGAACACCAAATCCATCCAGATCGTAACGAAACTCTACTCCGTCAATCGTTTCGTTTGAGACATAGTGAACGTAGCGGGCGTCGGCGGAAAATCCCAATTCCTCTTGTAACGGAACGGTGGTGAACCCGTCATCCGAACGCACATTTATTACCTTGGCCGCACCGATCTCGCTTGCCCGTTTGAATGCTTTTGCCCCCCACGTGCCCGTAACAACATAATCAGCCGCACCGCCGCTTGTAAGGAAATTCATCGGGACCATTGAAAATTGCATGCTTGCCCCGCCCTGAAGAAAGAAAACGCGGTAATTGCCCGGTATGTAAAGCAGCGATCGAAGCCGCTGTTCCGCCGAGCGCAAAACGGCCAGGAAGGCATCGGACCGGTGGCTGATCTCCATCACGCTCATCCCGCTGCTATTGAAGTTTATCAACCCCTCTCTGGCCCGCTCAAGAACCTCCGGCGGCAGCATCGCCGGACCCGAAAAAAAGTTGAACTCAGTTCCAGTCATATATTTAGAACTCCCTGACAAGCCTATCTACGCACGACGCAAATATTATTGCCGTGATGGCCGGGCATTGTCGATTTTGTGCAGAATATGGGTTAAAATGCAAGAATCTCATAAACCAATTATGACGGCACCGCATCTTAGACGCTTGGTTGCCAAGAATGCTGGTAATTTCTCGGAGGTTCTGAAAATGTTTCGCAAATGTTTGTTAATATCTTTCGCCGCCGCGATGCTGATCGCCGCAGGCGTCGGTGGAGTCGCGGCACAGGGTTCTCCCGTGCGCGGAGAGGTAAAGCTTACGAAGGCGGACGGCAGTGTTGTCCCGGCCGCCGGCGTACTTGTTGAAGTTTATCGGACAGACACGAACAATGGTACTTTGCCTTCCGCAACCACTAATAAAAAGGGTGCGTTCAACTTTGTTCAGTTTCCCTTTGGGCATACGTATGCGTTGGCTGTAAGCGGCCCGGGTATCAGTCCTAAGATCGAGCCCGGCGTCAAGGGCGGCCGCGATAATGTTGTGATCAACGTAAGCGAAGGCGACGGACGCAAGCTGACCGAGGCCGAAGTAAGGGAAACCATTGCGGCCGCCATCAATCTTCCCTCGGGCGAACTGACGGCGGAACAAAAAAAGGCTGAGGCTGAGCTCGCGGCAAAAGTTGCCGCCGTTACCGCAAAAAATAAGAAGATCGACGAGGAAAACGCAACCATAGGACGGTCTCTTCAAGAAGGGAACACTGCTTTCAACGCCAAGAATTGGGATCAGGCAATTGCCTCGTACTCGCAGGGAATTGCGATCGCCCCGGACTTTGCTGGAAGTGCACCAGTCCTGCTCAACAACAAAGGCGCTGCGCTCCGCGAACGGGCGGTCATCAAATATAACGAAAGCGTTAAGGCGGCTGACGCCAACACCAAGATCGAAGGTTATAAGGCCGTAAAGGCGGATCTTGCCGAGGCTGCCGACGGTTATCACCGCTCATGGACGCTTCTGAAGGGTGCGTCAGCAACAGATATACCGGATGCGAAGGTGAAAGACTCACAGATCGCGGCGGCTTTGACGGGGGCAAAGGACACTTTTCGGCTAATGACGGTCACGGAACAAGCAGACGAAACAAAGGTCGATCTTGCTAAAACGATGATCCCGGAGTATCTGACGATCGAGACAAATGCGGCTAATAAGGAGGCGGGAAAGCTTATTCTTGCCGATCTTTTCCGTGTGACAGGTGACTCTGCCAACGCGATCGCCGAGTACCGCAAGGTTTTGGAAGCCTCGCCGGATAATCTTGACGCGATGGCCGGGTTAGGCTTTAGCCTGGTCAACGAGGGTTTCTTAAAGGATGACAAGGCCCAGCTTCAGGACGGAGCCAATGTTCTTCAGAAATTTGCATCGGCTGCTCCGGATAGCCACAAGTTTAAGAATGACGCTGTTGGCCTTTTGGAAAGCTTGAAGACCGACCAGAAGATCGCTCCGCAAAAGGCTCCTCCAAAGCGTCGGCCTTAGGTTACCGGCCATAACCATCGGCTTTGACCGCGCCCGTTACGTTTTAGCGACCGGGCGCGGTTTTCTGTAATTATGAAAATAAAGGTTCAAACTGCAGAAGAAGATAGCATTGCGGGAATCGTCAGTTTGATGCACGATTTTGCCGCTTATGAAAACCTTTCGGATTATTGCGACATCACCGAAAGAAAGCTCCGCGACGTGATGTTCGGGCCGAGCCGGTTTGTAAAAGGCTTTGTTGCCCACGACGGCGCGCGGATGATCGGCTATGCACTCTTGTACCCCAGTTTTGCCAGCTTTCGCGGCCAGCGCGGCTATTTTCTGGAAGACCTGTTTATCGATGCCGACTATCGCGGCCGCGGGATAGGCGAGCAATTCCTCAGAGAGATCGCGAAGGCGGCAAATGCAGACGCCGTGAAGCGGATAGATTTCCTCGTCCTCGAGTGGAACGAACCGGCGATCCGATTTTACGACGCGCTCGGCGCCGTTCATGCCGAAGCAGAGCGACATTTCAAATTTGTCGATGAGGCCTTCGACCGGCTGGCCGAATAACCCGGTATCGCCTCACTTTCTCCGTCAATTGTCACAAATCCTCGCTCAACGGTGTTCACCTTATTAAGAAACGAACATTATTGAACCACATTAACGGAGGAATTCATGAGAAAGATAAACACATTCGGATCGGTCAGCCTGGCGCTCGTTTTGCTTTTCGTCTGTTCGGGCATCGTTCTGACCCAGACCGTGGTAACCGGCGAATGGACCGCCGAAGCCAAAAAAGAAAAGGCCGACAAGATCCACCTTTCGTTCGAGCGAAAGACCGAACGCGGAGGCCGGAACCAGCACGGTTCGACCTTCGATTTTAGCGATTTGCAGGGCCTGAACCGGAGCGATACCGAAAGCGGCCGCGTCAGCTTTCGCCTTGTCCGCGAGGCAGGGACGATCGAATGCGAAGGCTCGTTTGCGGGCGGACGCGGTTCGGGGACGTTCCGATTCATTCCCAACCCGGGCTTTGTTGACGCAATGCGCAGCCGCGGGTTCGATTTCACTGCCTCAAGCTCGAAGAACAGCCATGACACTCTCGAAGAGCGTCTTTTCACGGCTGCTACACTGAATGTTTCGACCGCTTTGGCCGATGACCTTAGATCGGCCAATTTCCCGAACCTCGATGTTGGCGATCTTTACAAGGCGGCGATCTTTAAGGTCGACGGCAAGTTCATGGCCGAGATGAAGGCCACCGGCTTTCCGAACCTTGGCATGGAAGATCTGGTAAAGGCTCGGATCTTTAAGATAGACGCCGAATTTGTCCGCAAGACACGAGAGATGGGTTTTGGAACGGATAGCTTTGAAAATCTTGTCAAATTCAGCATCTTCAAGGTCACGCCGGAATTCCTCGGCGAACTTCGAAACGAAGGCCTGACGGACCTTTCGTCGGAGGATGTCGTCAAACTCCGCATTTTCAAGATCGATGCCGCCTACGTCCGCGAAGCCCGAGCAACCGAGCCGAACATCACCATCGAACAGCTTGTCCAAAAACGAATAGGCGTCCGCCGCTAAGCATTATCTGTGCTCAAACCTTGATCTTAAGGTTTTGCCGCGAATTCACGATCGAACATGATGCTTCTTCGTGAATTCGCGGTTATATCTCTTTTCCGCCGATTTGCCCTGGTAGTCCCGGACTTTTACGTTCGCGCCATTCGGAATTGCGTTTTGATTGGAAATCTATTTAAACTAGAGCACCCTCTTTGCTCCTGACCGAATTTACAATTATTCGACCCACCTGCGAGATCAAAAATGAAGCATTTCATTCTCCTTGCGTTTCTGTTGCTAACAGGCAATGTTTTTGTCGATGGAGCGGTTTATGAAGTAAAACCGAACACGCCGATGGACACGATAGGCGAAGTTCCGTGGGCCACGCTGCAGCCTGGCGACACGGTTTTGATCTATTGGCGGCCGCAGAGTTACGCGGAAAAATGGGTTATCGGCCGCAGCGGCACACCGGCAGCCCCGATAACGGTCCGCGGCGTGCCCGGCCCGAACGGTGAACTCCCTGTCATCGACGGTCGAAATGCGGTGACACCGCCCGGCCTGAATTTCTGGAGCGAGACCCGCGGCGTGATAAAGATCGGCGGCTCGAACGTTCCGTCGAGCACATCCGCTTCCTACATAGTCATCGAGAATCTTGAGATCCGCAGCGGCCACCCAAGCTACACGTTTACAGACGATTCCGGCGCGTTGCAGACCTATTCGACATCGGCGTCTTCGATTTTCGTTGAGTTGGGCGAACACATTACAGTTCGCAACTGCACGATCCATGACAGCGCGAACGGTTTTTTTGTCGCCTCAAGCGACGACGCTGCCTCGCGGGACATTCTTGTCGAAGGGAATTACATTTTCGGAAACGGTGTTTCGGGCAGTATTTTCCAGCACAACAATTACACTGCGGCGATTGGCATCACCTTTCAATACAACCGTTTCGGGCCGCCGCGAACGGGTGCTCCGGGTGTAAATCTGAAGGATCGTTCGGCCGGGCTGGTCGTTCGCTACAACTGGATCGAAGGCGGAAACCGAAACCTCGATCTGGTTGACGGTGAAGACAGCGGCTTGATCCGAAACGCGCCGGAATACCGCAAGACCTATGTTTACGGGAACGTGTTGATCAAGCAGGACGGCGGGAACAATCAGGCCGTCCACTACGGCGGCGACAGCGGAACGACCGCAGACTACAGAAAAGGGAAGCTCTATTTCTACAATAATACTCTGTATTCGATTCGTGCCGGAACGACGGTTGTGATGAGGCTCTCGACAAATGAAGAACTAGCCGATTCCAGAAATAACATCTTCTTTAATACCGCGGCCGGGACGAATATGGCAATGCTTGCCGAAGCCGGAACTTTAACACTCGCCAACAATTGGGCAAAGACCGGCTGGCGAAACTCGCACGAAGGCGGTGCGTTTACCGGCAGTGTGACAGGCGGCGGGACGATGGTGACGGGAACCGCTCCCGGCTTTACCGACGCGGCAAACCAGGATTTCCGCCTGCTTTCAAATTCGGCCGCGATCGACGCCGGAACCTCACTCAACCCGGATGTCATGCCGACGTACAATACGATTCGCCAATACCTAAAACACCAGTTGAACGAGGCCCGTCCCGTAAGCGGAGCATTCGATCTCGGTGCTTTCGAATATGCGGCCGCTGCTCCGATGCAGATCACGACAGGCAGTTTGCCCAACGCGCTACGCCACCGCCATTATGAAGAAACTTTACAGGCGTCCGGCGGTTCGGGCAGTTATGTTTGGTCCGTTTCAAGTGGAACTCTGCCACCCGGACTGTGGCTGGACAGTACGGGCGGAAAGATCCACGGCAGGGCACGATTAACAGGAACGTGGAACTTCACCCTAACCGTGCAGGACGCCCAAAATCCGGTGGCTTTGGCAAGCCGGCAATACACGATAAACTCGCGGCTGCATTTTTGAAAAAGGTCATTGCATTTGCGGTTTGGGCAGACTAGAATACCAACATTGTTAGTCAAGCGATCAAGGGGAGATGGACATGCAAAAAAGGGTTTTACTAGTCGAGGATTACGAAGACAGCCGGCTTATGATGCGTCATATGATCGAGCAGGAAGGCCATTCGGTCATTGAAGCGGCGGGAGCGTATGAGGCGATACAAAAGGCCGAACAGTACCACCCCGATCTGATCCTAATGGATATCGGCTTGCCGCTTCTTGACGGGCTTTCGACAGCGACAATAATTAAAGGTCTAAAAGACCTGACTCAAGTGCCGATCGTTGTCGTAACCGCCTATCGCGATGTCAACGATCAGGCACGGGATGCCGGGTTCAGCGGCGTGATTTATAAACCCATCGACTTCCCCGCGTTGAAGAGCATTCTGGATTATCACCTTGCAGGCCACTAATTAAAGTTACCCGAACTGTTCTTTAAATTTTTCGAACTCCTCGCGGAGCGCACCAAGTTCCCCATTCAAGCGGTCCACCTTTTGTTCCAGGTCGTCGAGCCGGTCGGGCGAGTGTGCCCTCGTCGGCTCAGGCGATCGCATAGCCAGTGCTTCCATATCGATCTCGCCTGATAAAAGATGCGCGCACCGTGCTTCCTTCTGGCCCGGCTGACGTGCCAGCCTAACGACAAGCGGCTCGCTGCGGTCTGCCAACTCGTCCAGAGTTTCCTGAACTTCACCAATACTCGAGAAAGGATGGAGGCGGTCGGAACGGCCACGCAATTCTCCCGCGGTTTGCGGGCCGCGCAAGAGTAATAAAGCGATTACCGCGACGGCCGGAGGCTCAAGTTCGTAAACGTTGGGCAGCATATGTTTGTACTTCACCGTCCGGCTTGAGCTTCCGTAAAAAAGGTAAACAAGATTTTTATCACGCAGTGTGTCGATGGCGGCGAGTATTGCCGTTTCATCAAGCGACATTACCGGGTCGCGATTGCTTTTTTGGTTGCACGCGGCCGTCAGGGCGTTGAGGGTCAAAGGATAGTATTCCGGCGTCGTCATCTGCTTTTCGACCAGGCTGCCAAGGACGCGGACCTCTGTTTCGTTTAACATCGTGGACATTGTATAAGTGTCGGCCTTCGTAAAGAATAGTACATTTTTGCGTTCCTGTTTACTGGACTACAATTGTTGGGTGGAAGTTTTTGTAGCAAGGTCGGCTCAGGATATCAAACATGCGTGCGCGGAATTGTCGCCAAGCACGGTTCTCGGCTGTGACACCGAAACATCCGGCCTAAGCCCAAAGCATGGCAGACTCTTTTCGATCCAGTTTTCGAACGGCGAGTTCAATGTTCTCGTCCCGTTGAGCGAGGGCGTCGAACTGGGCGGATTTGCGGATATTTTGGCCGACAGCGGGATTGTCAAGATCTTTCATAACGCGCGATTCGATCTTGAATTTCTAAACGAGTCCGGCGTGAACGTTTCAAACATATTCGATACTATGATCGCCGAAAAAGTGTTGACCCGTGGAGCCAACCAGTCGGCCTCCCTGGCCGAAACGCTTTATCGGTATTTCGCCATCGACCTCGACAAATCGCAGCGGGCAAAGTTCACCCGTAAATGGGATGGCGTTTGGACGGATGAGCTGGTCGATTATGCACTTTCGGACGTGGTTCATTTACCGCGTCTTATGCGTGAGCAAACGGCCTGGCTTGATAAACTTGATCTGCGGCAAGCCTACATCGAACAAATATCTCGACTGGCTGCGGTGTCTTAGATCGCTCGGCGATCTTGCAAGCGGGACGCTTGTAGCTCCTACGGTTACCAGCGATGAAAGGCCGGATGGCCTTCCCCAACGGCTACAAACGTGCCGCGGCAGGTGGCACAAATCTTGTCGTTTGCGATCAACTCGGCTTCCACAATGGCTTTTTTCAATGTTGATTCGACGACATTGGCCGTCAAATAGATAACCGCGTCGGCGGGTGTCGGGCGGAGCAATTTTACATGAAAGTCCGCGGTTACGGTGCAGTCGGGCTTGTCCTTGTTGTTGTTCTTCATCAGGTAGTAGGCGGCGGTCCAATTCGAATGGCAATCGAGCAACGCTCCGATAATTCCGCCGTTCAACATACCCGGAAACGCCTGATGATGCGGTTCCGCCCGCCATTCTGCGATTACTTCGCCATCCGACGGGTAGCTGTTGATCCTAAGGCCTTTTTCGTTGGCCGGCCCGCAGCCAAAGCAAATGCCGTTGGGTGAATACTCTTCCTGCAGTGATCTTGTGCGTTCCATATTCCTGATTCTACAATTATAATTACGTTCCGTAACAACCTTCTCAGCCAGAATTATGTGCACGGCGGCGAATGCAGCGTCTCTCCCCGCCATGTAAGTTTTACCGGCCGTTTGCCTGTAAACGACAACGTGTCGTAAATTTACTACGCTCGGTTATTCCTGAACTTTCATTTATGCTGGCACTCCTCGCTATAGTTTTCCTCGCCTGGCTGGTTTTCGGCTATTTTGCATATGGCCGCTGGATTACCAAGCAGTTCGAGCTTGATGACGGACGTGAGACGCCGGCGGTAACCATAAACGACGGCGAGGACTTCGTACCGGCAAGGCCATTCTATCTTTTTGGCCAGCACTTTTCGGCGATCGCGGCAGGCCGGGCCGATCGCCGGACCGATAATCGCGTGTGTGGCGTTTGGCTGGCTGCCTTGCCTGCTATGGATAGCACTCGGGGTTGTTCTGATCGGTGCTGTGCATGATTTTTCGGCTTTGGCGTCCTCGGTCCAGCATGGCGCACGCTCGGTCGCGGAGATAACCAAAGAAAAACTTGGGAGCGGTGCAGGCAAGGCGATGATGGCGTTTATCTGGATCGCCCTGATATATGTCATAGTCGCCTTCACCGACATAACGGCGGGGACCTTTGTATCCGGCGATGATGCTCTTGCCGGCACACTGAGCTTTAATCCCGGCGGTGCGGTTGCCTTTGCCAGCATCGCCTATTTGCTGCTGTCGATCATCCTCGGCCTGGTTGAGCGATTTCTTAAGCCGCCTCTCTGGCTGGTCACCGTCATATTCGTTCCCGCAACGTTTGCCCTTTCTTACCTCGGTACCCAATTCTCCTATGTCTTTGCTTTTAGCCATTTGAGCTGGTCGATCCTGATCCTGATCTACTGCGTTGTCGCCTCGTTGGTGCCGGTTTGGGCATTGCTGCAGCCGCGTGGATACCTCGGCGGTTTTGTGCTTTACTCGGCGATCGCGGTCGGCGTGATCGGTATTTTCTTTGGCGGCTATTCGATCCAGCAGCCGGCGTTCAAATCGTTCGATGTGGGAGGCATGACGGGCATGCTGTTCCCGTTTCTATTTGTGACTATCGCCTGCGGCGCCTGTTCGGGATTCCACGGCCTTGTTTGTTCGGGCACGACGTCCAAACAGATCGAGAAAGAATCGCATACGAGGCCTGTCGGTTACGGCGGGATGCTGGCCGAAGGGTTTGTCGCATTCATTGCCCTGGTGACGGTGATGATAGCCGCAAGCGATATGCTGGTCGGACCGGACGGAAGAGCTCTTTCGGCCGGAAAGATCTATGGCAACGGCATCGGCAATTTCCTAGCGCTGCTGATCGGTAAGGACAATCTGCAATTCGCAATTACGTTTGGTGCAATGGCGTTCTCGACGTTCATCTTTGACACGCTGGATGTATCGATGCGGCTTGGACGCTATATTGTTCAGGAGATATGCGGGATTCCGGGCCATGTCGGGGCGCTGGTCGGAACGCTGGGGACGGTCGCTCTTCCGTTTTTGCTGATATTCTTTTCCAGGCCGGGTTCGTACCTCGATTACTGGACACTTTTTGGGGCATCGAATCAGCTTTTGGCCGCACTGACGCTGCTATCCATCACGGTCTGGCTGCATCAGGCGCGAAAACGGATCGCTTTCACATTGCTGCCGATGCTATTTGTCCTTGTTATCACCCTTTGGAGCCTGAGCCTGCTCGTGCTGGGAAATTTTCGGGCCGCAAATGGATTGGACATCCGGCTGGTAAACGGCGTTGCCTCACTGGCCCTGATCTGCCTTGCTATCTACCTCGTGATCACAGCGGTGCTGAAATTGCGGCGAGAAAGGCCGGGGCTTGCTGAAGCCGAGAGTGTATGACGTTCGTTTCCCGTTCCTCGATCAGGATTTAACAGGACCGATCTTTTCTTCAAGCCAGTTCGTCAGGTCGTCGATGATCTCGATATGAACGGGTTTGCCTTTCCATGCCTTAATGGCAAAAATGATCATCATAACCGTAGTGACGGCACCGAAGATAAAACTGCCGAAATTCGAGTCAGTAATATTCCCGACAATTCCGAGGATCGCGCTGACTATCATGATCGCGATCTGGGCGGCAAACCCCTGGGCGGCGTGGAATCGCACTTTGTTCTCTTCTTTCGGAATGACCAGCAACAGGATCAGGCCCGCTGCGAACCCTATCCAGAACGGCAGATAGGGCAGCCCGATCAGCCATTTTTCCGGTACGCCGGTTTTGGCGACTTTGCGGTCACCCGCGCGGTTCATATCGGCCATATTCGGCGGCTGATATAGAGCCGGAGACTGTCCGCCGTGAAACGCATATGCGTTGAACTGGGCTTCGGTCAAACGGTGTTTTTCTTCTTCGGTCACAAGACGGCGCGTTTCATCCTCGGTCACGCTTGAAGGTACGCGAGGGAATTCGGCGGTACTGTAAGGTGTATGCTGAGGCGAGGTGTATGAACCCGCCTGGGCCGTCTGCGCAGCAGCCTTTGCTTTCTCGGGAAAATCCGGATCCAAAGGATTTGTATCGAATTTTTTCGGCATCGTTATCAATATCTTACGACATCTAAACTGTTTTGGTTCGATATTTTCTCGGTTCGTGGATAAGAAGTACAAGCTCCAAAAAATGGAAAGGCGTAGGAGCTCACAAACGTTTACCCGTTCGTTTGCGGATTGAATGACGTGAGTAAAGTGATGTTGGACAATAAGTAGAACCCGGTGGAACGTGATGTATGGCTACTTCGTCCACTCGTCGGCGATGTGGACGTCTACCTTTACTGGCACCTTATTCACGTATTCCTGGCCGGCTTGGCACATTGCTTTTTCGAGTGTGGCGGCGGTTTGGTCGGCTTCGGCGGCATGGCATTCGACTATTATTTCGTCGTGGACGATGTTTATTAGCCGGGCCGAGGTGCCGCGGATCTGATCGTGCAGCAGACGCAGGGAGCGTTTTAGGATGTCGGCGGAAGTGCCCTGGATGGGCATATTGATGCCATAGCGTCTGGCGGAGGCGGCCTGCTGGCGGTCGGTCTCGTCAAAGCGGAGCCGGAGCATCCGGCCCGATGCCGTCCGCACAGTGCGATCCTGCAAAAGCCGCCGGCCTTCGTTTCGCAGATATTCGTCGAGCTTGCGGAATGTGCCGAAGTACTTTCGCATCGTGTTCTCGGCGTCGTTTTGCGAAAGGCCGGTCATCAGCCCGAACCGCGACGCCCCGATGCCGTAAACTATGCCGAAATTCAGCCGTTTGGCAAACGAACGCTGTTCGTCTGTGACGTCTTCCGGCTTAACGCCAAAAACCTGTGACGCCGCCGAGGCGTGGAAGTCCTGCCCCGAAACGAACGCGTCGATAAAGCGTTCATCGCCTGAAAACTCGGCCAGGATGCGAAGCTCGATCTGAGAATAATCGGCGATGACAAGCTTGTTGCCTTCGGCGGCCGTAAAGCAGCGGCGGTATTGCTTGTCGTGCGGGATCTGCTGAAGATTTGGATTGGAGCACGAGAAGCGGCCGGTCGGTGCCCCGATCTGGCGAAAATCGGCGTGGATGCGGCCGGTCTTGGGTTCGATGAACTCGAGAATGTTCTCGCCAAAGCTGGTGAGCGATTTTGCGACGCCGCGATATTCGAGAAGCTTGGCGACGACCGGATACTTTTCCGCCAGCGGCTGAAGCTGCCATCCGCGCGTCGTTTCGGGCACGGGAACGCCGAGGTTGACGAGGGCGTCGGTCACCTGGGCCTGCGAATCCAGATTTATCTCCGCCCGTCCGAAAAGCGATGCCTGGGCCACACCGGACGAAAGCATTTCCTGCAGTTCGTCCGCCGCCTTTGCCTGTGCGACCTTGACGCGCTCCAGTTGTTCCCGCCACCGCGTCTCATCCAGACGAACGCCGTTCAGCTCCATCTCGGCGATCGGCATCAGGCATTCGAATTCAAGTTTTGCGGCGTCGTTAAGGCCGTCATTCGCAAGCCGGTCCGCCATTTGGTCGCGGAGATTCAACATCACCTGCGCATCCCGGGCGGCATATTGAAGCTGAGACTGCGAAAGCTCAGCGGCGTTCCAATCGCTTATCTGCTCCGATTTGTCCAGTTCGACGCCCGTGAAATACTGCGCCACATCGGCCAGCGAATGCCGTCGGTCGTTGTCACCCGCGGCTATTAACTGGCTCGCCAAATAAGTATCGAAGACGCTGTTAATCTCGCAGCCCAAATGATGCCGCACCCATTTCGCGTCAAACTTTGCATTGTGCGCCGTCTTTGTTATCGACGCGTCCGAAAGCAGATCGCGCAGCGGTGCCAGAGCGGGGTCCTCCCGCTGGTCGGCAAATGCTTTTAGGTCGAAAACGAACGTCTCCCGCCCCGTGCTTAACTGCACAAGCCGCAAATTTCCTTTATACGGGTCCAGTTCCGTCGTCTCGGTATCGAACCCAAGCCGGTCGGCACGCCGCAGCTCCGCCACTGCGTTTTTTACCCCGTCGGCGTCCGTCACATATTGAAAATAAATATCCAGGCTTCTTTCCGGTGTCATCGTTTGGAACGATTATAGCACCGACAGGCGACTCATACGACGCGACCCGGTTGATCTATGGAACCCTTGCGACCTGCGTTCTAAAATCGCGAAAGTCGGTCCAGATGCGGTTCTTTATAGCATCCGAGACGGTTGAGACGATCGGCGTTTCAATGTCTTCTTCCGAAAAAACGTGCACTACCATTTGGGTGCAGCGGCCGGGTGCGAAAATGTCATACGGGTATGTGTAAACCCCAGCGTAAGTGAACCGTTTCTTTGTTTTGTAATAACTTTGCAGGTCACGATCGATCTCGGTTTTGCTGCGTCTGAGGGGGGTTACTTCGCGCCCGTTGCAGAGCAGCTTCATCTGTGAAAAATCCGCCCGGTAGTTGAGATCGAGAGGCGTCGAAATTCCGACCGTCAAATTAGTGATCGCGGTCAGTGCCATCGATTTGGCCGTCGCTCTTGTCTCGGGCAGGGCCAGGACATCGACGACCGGCATAAGCTCACCGGCGTATTCGCTCCAAACACTCAGATCGCGAAACATGTCCGCCGCATCGAGTTTGCCTTTGTCCTTATTACGCTTTTCCCGGATCTTCAGGGATTCGATGCGGTCTTTCTCTATCATGTAGAACTTGTAAACGGGCGTCATGTACCGGACTTGATAATTTTTTACATCATCAACATATTCTTTCGACGAGAATTGCGGCGATCTCACGGCAGTCTTTATTGTCTCGACCGGAAAAGTGCCATCCGGAATGTTGGGCATAAGCTCGCCTGAAGGTATCCCTTTTGTCGCTGCCAGTTCGCGGGCCTTTGCGATCAGGTCTGTAGTTTCCTCGATACGCACGATGCCGGCCAGGCCGGAGTCGCCCTTTTCCTTTCTGTCCTTGACCTTGAATGACATGAGACCGACAACCTCGCCCGCCGAATTGAATAGCGGCCCGCCGGCGTTTCCGGCACTGAAATTGATGTCCGAGATGATTGCCCGCTCTCCTACCTTGCTTACGATGCCCGTGGTAAGAATTTTTTCCTGGCTGGCCGGGCTGCCTATCGTAAAGACCTGCTCGCCCTCGTAAACGGGAGCTTCGGCCGCGTTTGCCGCGGCAAGTTTTAGTATTAGGCTTTGTGAAAACACACTCAGATTTATCTGCAGCACCGCCAGATCGCGCTCCAGATCACGTACAAGCACGCGGGCCTTTACGGCCGTATGCTTGTCGAATCTCACGCGAATCTCATTCGATTCAGCGATAACATGGTTATTGGTTAATACCAAACCTTTCTCATCAAAGATAAAACCCGTCCCTGTCTGCAGTTCGCCCTCGATAGTCACTACGCCGTTACGAAGCGTCTTAAACATCTCGGCCGCCTCGCTTATTCGCCTTCGCGGAACGCGTGAATCCGCCCGGCCGACGGATATCTTTGCATTATCATTGCTGAGTTCTATGCGTGTTGCCCTGCCTGCCTCGACTGTAAACCTGTGTTCCCAACTAAACGACCTGCCCTCTAAAGTGACTTCTTTTTCCGAAAATACGGTGTAATCTCCCGGAGGCAGCAGAAGCGCGGCCGAACCGTCAAACGCGGTAGAAACTCTTTGCTCCTTAAAGGCAGGATCGTTTGATTTGCGAACGATCAGAACAAATTTAGGCACATTCTTCAGATTTAAGGCCTGATCGACAACCGTGACCTTTAAGCTGACGTTATCTTGAAACTGCGCGTTGGCTGCAGTAATACAAAGGGTCGCAACGGCCAGCAGAAGGACAAATTTCGTCTTCATAGGTAGAACTCCAGTGTTTTCTTCTTTTAACGGTCTGCTGAGGGCTTAAGAAGCGATAAAGAATTTTTTCGCTCCATGCAGTTTATAATATTCAACGAGTTTTAACAATATTTGTTGCGGCGCTCGGTTAGTCTTCCGACCGTGAGTGAATGAAAGGAACTACAACTTTGCGGGCGCATGATCCGCGAACTTGTTGAATTAGCATTTCCTATTTGCCGAAATTTGTTTATACTAATCTCGGTTTGCTAAAGGATCGGTCGAACAGTTAGGACAGACAAGCAGACTATTGAGGATTTGCGACACCGGCAATGACCGGAAACAGATTTTAATAGGTCGAGCACGATCGAAAGATGGGTGCTCCCTTTAGTTGAGAAAGGCGTTTGGCCTGTCAGCTTTAACAAATTCCTGCGTGATAATAATCAAAGTTCTTTGCCCCCGAACTAAGTTCAGGGACCAATACCAAAAATTCAATTACGCTTAAAATCTGGCCGCCCGTTCTGGACGGGCAACTCCCCCGCGCAACATCCACTTAGTTTACTAGGTCTCTCTTGAAGTTCATCTCCTTGAGCAACGCTAGAAGTTTATCTATTAAGGAATACAACAAAAAAGTATGTCGAAAGAAATGATCGTAAGCGTCAACGGACGCGAAAAGAAAATCGCGATCCTGGACAACGGAAAAGTAACCGAATTTTACATCGAACGCGGCGAGGAAAACTCAGGTATCGCCGGTAATATTTACAAGGGCCGCGTACAGCGCGTCCTGCCCGGAATGCAATCGGCGTTCGTCGCCGTCGGCCTGGAACGCGACGCGTTTCTTTATGTCTCCGATTTCTTTGACGAGGAAGAAGAGATCGAGCGCATCGTAATGGAGAAATCCAAAAAATCACCCGAAGAAGCCAAACGCGAGGCAAACGATCAGATAGATCGGGCCCGCGTAACGCGCGAGAAACAGATGGAATCCGCACAGGAGATCACAGAGCCACTGGCGGAACCGGAAGACGAGCCTGCCGTTTCGGACGAACCTGCAGTCGATTCGGGGCGAAAAGCAAAAGGGCGGGGCCGCGGCCGAAAGGAAAGCAAGGATCAAGCCGCTCCGGCACCGGACAATGCAGTCGAGGCTGATTTTAAGTTCGAGATGGAGGATTCCGGTTTCGAACGCGTGATCGACGACACGGACACCGGCGAAATGTTCAAAGACGCCTTTATCCAGGAGGCGATCGTCGATAAGGTGCGGGCGATCGAGTTTGATATGGAAAGTACGGCTGCTGCCGAGGTGGGATCACTTCTGGGCTCTGAGATCGAGGCATCGAGCGATTTTGAAAGAATCGCCGATGAGGAGGACGATGCTCCACCGGCGAAGCCCGCGAAAGGCCGCGGTGGAAAAAAAGCTGCCGCGGGCAAAACGGCCAACTCGAGGTCGAAAAAACCCAAGAAGGATGACGCCGACGATAGTGAGGCAGCGGCAGCAAAACCGAAAGCAACAAAAGCCAAATCAACACGGAGCAAGTCGAAAAACGCCGCGGCGAAAGACGTGGTTCTTGAGGATGGCGAAGCTAGCGTAAAAGAATCAAGCGATTCGGCAGAGATGTCGGTTCGTCGCGGCGGCCGGGGACGCAGGCGTGGGGGCCGCAATAAGCGCAATGATGAAGCGGCGACAGCCGACAATGTTGACGCGGCAGAGACCGAAGGTCCCGAAGGCGATTCCGCGAGGGCCGCGGTAGATACGCAGGTCGAAAAGTCGGATTCGTCGTCTGCAGACGCCGATCTTCCGGCCAACGGCAAGGAAAGCCCGGACGAATCGACCGAAGCCGCACCGGAACAAAGCGCGGATCGCTCGTCCAGCCGAGGCAAACGGGGAAGCGAAAGTAAGCGGGATAGTCCAGACGGACGTGATCGGCGCGGCGGTCGCGATACGCGAAATCGAAATCAGAGTGGTAGAAACGACAGAAATGACCGTGGCGATAAGCGTCAGGCTCAGCCGACTATTTCCGACCTTCTGCGCGAAGGACAGGAAATATTGGTTCAAATCGCCAAAGAACCGATCGCACGAAAGGGTGCCCGGATCACGTCGCACATTGCTTTGCCCGGACGGTTTCTGGTTTACATGCCTACGATCGAACACTTGGGTGTTTCACGCAAGATCGAATCTTCAAGTGAACGCGGCCGCCTTCGCACGCTGATCCAGCGGATAAGGCAGGAAGAGGACATTCCGTCAGGCGGATTTATCGTTCGCACCGCCGGTATCGGCATCTCGGAAGAAGACCTTCGTCAGGATGCCAGGTATTTGGTAAGGACCTGGACGGACGTAAAGAAATCGTCGGAAAAGGTGAAATCGCCAGCTTTGGTTCACCAGGACCTCGATATTGTTCAACGTCTGCTTCGCGACCAGATGTCGGATGAGTTTACGGCGATCCGCGTCGATAGCGAGGAAGAATATCTTCGCACCGTCGAGTTTGTGAACCGCATTCAGCCGCGAATGGTTAATCGGGTCAAGCTTTATACTCGCGACGAGCCGATCCTTGACGCATATAACGTCCAGGAAGAGATAGATAAGGCCTTGAAGCCGCGCGTTTGGCTGAGGTCCGGTGGTTATTTGGTCATCAACCAGACCGAGGCGCTTGTCGCGATCGACGTCAACACAGGTAAATTTGTCGGCAAAGGCAACGCCAGGCTTGAGGACACGATCACCCGCACAAACATGGAAGCAGTGGACGAGATCGCACGCCAGATCCGGCTTCGCGACCTGGGCGGCATCATCGTGCTTGATCTTATCGACATGGAAGACCGGCGAAACCGGCATAAGGTCTCGCAGGCATTGCAGGAGGCCCTTTCAAGCGATAGATCGCCGACAAAAGTGCTTTCGTTCAATGATTTCGGGCTGATCATCATGACCCGAAAGCGTGTCAAACAGTCGCTTGAACGAACTCTTTGCACGGTTTGCGAATACTGTGAAGGCTCAGGCTGGGTCAAGTCGCCGCAGACGATCTGCTTCGAGATACTGTCCGAGGCAATGAGGATGTCGAAGCATCTTGACGATGTAAAGCAGACCACGCTTCGCGTGCATCCGGAGGTTGCAGAGGCCCTCAGAAGTTCGGAAAGTGAGATCCTGAATGAGATCGAATCGCATGTCGGCAATGTCGATATTACCGCCGACCCCCATATTCATCAGGCTCAGTACGATTTTGCATTCGTATAAAGGCGTGATCGGTCAGCTAAGCCCGCCGGAATCAACATCCCGGCGGGCTTTCATTTTTCTATCTCAGGTGTTCCGAAACATGCGTGAGTTAAGGCTTAAGGTCTTTTTTTAGCTCTTTCGGGTTGGAAGGTTTCGAGAAGATCGAATCGGGAACCGATTTGTTGTACTCGATCGATTCATAGTTGATGCGTGAACTTTGGATGCCGTTTGTGAAGCGATCGATAATGAACGGCGACCTGATTCCGGCCACATTTACGAACTGGGCATAACGGTCTTCTTCCTTTATTTCCTCGCCGTCCGCGGTGGTGCGGCCGTAGATGGCCTTTACGGGAAGCCCTGTTTCGGCGGCGAATTCGAATTCGACCACAAGGCCGTCGGAGTAAGTCAGCTTTACAACCTCGTTTCGCTTGCCGAGGGTTGCCTGGCGCCTTCCAACATAGGTAAGCGTTCCTTCCTTACGCCAGTGGCCGCGGAGCAGATTATCGAGACTCGTTCTGATCGCGCGTTTGAAACTATCGATCTGCTTCTCATTCTGGACCTTAACAACTTCGGCGTCGCCGTCGAAGGTCCATCCGGTGTTGCCGACATTGGTCTGGATGCTCTTAACGCCGCCGCCCTTAAAATCGGTCCGTTCCTTGTCCGGAAATACGATCACATCAATAAAGGATTGGAATGAAACGACCGCTCCCTCTTTCATTATGCTAAACCGCCCGCGCCCTATCTGTGATGTCACGTTTAGATACTTGTCGCCGCCGAGGTTTTGGATCGCTTTATGAAGGACCATCTCGGCTTGATCGATAGGCTGGGAGTCCTGGCCTTTTGCCGAAGCCGTGAAGTAAACGGCCACCAGGCCGAGCATTGCGAAAAAGCGGATGAATTGTTTGATCATAATTAAGAAGGCTCTGGTGAAATTTTATCACCAAAGCCATTTGATGCCGAAAACGTAAAATAAGTTGAGTTCAGGTTGTCGAACTGCGATGTTTACGGCCTAAAGTCGTATTCGACCGTCATTTGCTGCGACACGGGCTGCTTGCTCTTTTTATGAACAGCCGGTGTAAACTTGATAAGTTTTGCCGCTTCAATGGCGGCTTTGTCAAAATCCTTAGGCATAGTGCTGCTTGCCGAGCCAACTCTTAGTTGACCGTTGGCCATGAACAAAACCCCGACGTAAACTTTTCCCTTGACCTTTTCCGCAATTTGGTTTGAAGGATAGGCGGGCGCGGGTTTGTCGACGATCTTTGGCTTAGCGACGTTTTTGTCACTCTCGTCATAAACGATAGTTACGGCATATTCCAGCACGACCTTCATCGACGCGGGCTTACCATTAAAACGGGCCGGCTTGAATGTAAGCTTTTGCACTCCGGCGCGCACGGCCTCACCGGCACCGAACGGCAGGTCGTCAACAATTACTGCGTCCCTTACGCGTCCGTCCTCGCCAAGCGTGAACGAGACCTTGGCCGTTCCCTCGACGCCATTCTTGCGGGCCGGATCAGGGAAGTCTATTTCCAATCCGCCAAGCTCGGGCGGTTCGGTGATCATTGCCGGTTCAAACTTATATAGATAGTTAAAAGATATGTTCTGGGCCGGTGTCGAGACGCAAAAGAGAAAGAACGCGGCCAGACAAACGCACCGGACCGCCGAGTTTATTGAGAGATCGAACATATGGTTAAGGGTGAAAGCCAAGTAATGAAAGGAGACTCCGATGAAATTTTATCATCGAAGCCTCGAAGCGTGAAATGTTTTTTTGCCGGCTTTAGTTTAGGCTGAATGTGTCCATAGGTTTTACGACGATCTCGCCGTTTTCAGCGTCAACCACAAAACGCATGCCCATCTTCCATTCGTTGGTGATCGGTAATTTTACTTTCTGGTCGATATGGCGTTTCAGGAAACGCGCGCCGTAGGCCGGCGAATAGCCTTTTTCGGTCAACAGATCGAGCGCCGCTTCCGACACTTCGACAAGTTTACCCTGGGCTTCCATCTTGCGTTTTAATTTGGCCAGATAGATCCCGGCAATATCGCGAACCTCGTCCATCGTCAACGGCGAGAAAATGATTATTTCGTCAATACGATTTCGGAATTCAGGTGTAAACCGAGTCTCGGCCGCCTTCATTACGTCGCCCTTGATCTGCAAAACATCTCCGAGAGTTTTTTGCCCGAACCCGAGCGGTTTTTCATACCGCTTGAAGTTCTCCGAACCAAGGTTCGAGGTCATGATGACGATCGCGTCCGAAAGGTAAACCTTTTTACCACGCCCGTCCGTCATCCAGCCTTCGTCGAAGGCCTGCAGGAACAAATTCATCAGATACGGCGATGCCTTTTCGACCTCATCAAGGAGCAAAACGGTGTATGGATTATCGCGAAGCTGCTCCGTCAAAATACCACCGCGTTCAGAACCGACGATCCCACGCGGCATTCCGATGAGTTTTTCGATGCCAACCGTTCCATCGCCATATTCGCTCATGTCGATGCGGATCATCTTATGTTCGTCGCCGAACATAAACTCGGCGACTGCCTTTGCAAGCTCGGTCTTGCCGACACCCGTTGGCCCGAGGACAAGCAAAACACCGTCCGGCGCATAATGATTGTCTTTTAGCGGGCCCTTATTGAGCCGGAGCCGCTCGGCCACCGCCCGGACAGCGTCCTTTTGGCCGATGACGCGATTCGCCAGATCCAGCTCCATCGCAGAAAACCGGTCGGAGGTATCGCGATAGATCATGTCCTTTGGAATGCGGGATTCCTGCGAAATGACGTCGATAATATGCTCGGGCAGGACGGTCAGGCCGCTCGGTTCGTTGATCTCGACCTTTACCGAAGCCGTATCAAGCCAGCCGATCGCCTTGTCGGGAAGGTGAAGGTTTCGGATATATTTCGGCGACATCTCAAGAGCCATATCGATCGCCTCGTCCGAGATAGTGACCGAATAGTTCTTTTCAAGCCGCGGCCGCAATCCAACAAGTATCTCCTTGGTTTGGTCGATCGTCGGTTCTTCCACCGTCACAAGACGGAAACGCCGTGACAATGCCTCATCCTCAGCAATATATTCCTTGTACTCGCTTATCGTCGTCGCACCTATTATCCGCAATTCGCCGCGGGCGAGACTGGATTTGAACATATTTGCCGCATCGCTCGACGTGCCCATCGCGGCGCCGGCTCCGATTATCGAATGAGCTTCGTCGATAAAAAGGATAATATTGTCCTTCTCCTTGACCTCATCGATAATTCCTTTGATACGTTCTTCGAACATTCCGCGCAGCATGGTTCCGGCAACGAGGCCGCCCATTTGAAGCTGTACGATATGCGAATCGCGCAACCTTGCCGGAACTTTTTCGGGTTCAAGTTCGACCAAACGCGCAAGTCCCTCGACCACAGCGGTCTTACCCACACCGGGTTCGCCTACAAGCATCGGCGAGTTGGACCTTTCGCGGTGCGAAAGAATCTCCATCATCTGAAGGATCTCTTTTTCGCGGCCGATCGTCGGCGGGATCTTGTCTTCTCGAGCCAGCTTATTCATCGAAACGCCGAAGTGACGCAGGAATGACGGCAGCTCGTATTTCGCCCGTGTCCTTTCTTCTTCCTTTTCTCTTTTACGGATGCGTGTGCGGGCCGTTTGGGCAACCTCGTCCGACGGTACACCCAGGTTTTGGAGGACATCGTTCAAAACACTTCGTTCGTCGTTCGAGAGAACGTAAAAAATGTCGCTGCCCTCGATCACGCGACGCCCCTGCGAGCGGGCCCGATCCATAGCCCTCTTAAAAAGTTCGGTTGTTTCCGGCGCTATTCGATAGCCCTTTCCGGTATGCTGGCGGCCGGTTGCCATCCGCTTTTCGATCAGCAATTTGACCGAACGCGGATCAACCGCAAGATCGCGCATGGTCGATGTGAACAGATCGTCTTCCTCATTCGCAACGGCATGCAGAATATGTTCGATAGCGACGTAATTCTGATCCCGCCTTTTGGATTCATCCAACGCGGACTCAAGTACACGGCGTCCGCTGTCGCTGAACTTGTCTTTGTATGCGTCTATATCAGCCATAAAACTTTGAAGGTGCCTTCCGGGGTTTGATGCTGGAAAATGGCGAATCTATGCCAATTCAAATTGTACCACTTCCACCCTCACGGCTTACAAATTTAAAACGAGCGACCTGATTCGTCGGGTTCCTTCAGCGGCTCGAACTCAACGCGATCGTAGATCTCATTTAGATCAAGCACGCAGTCAACGCTTTCGATCTCAAAAGCATCCTCGAGATCGCTGAAACTCCGGTAAACCCATTCACCCCCGGACTGTCGAGTAAAATGTTCTACAAACGCTTTGTCCTGCGAAACTAGAGTGTAATCGGTCAGCGTGTCGTTGCCCATTCTAAAGCGCACAAATTTCTCCGTCCGGTCATAGGTTTCGGTGGACGGCGAAAGCACCTCAAAAATAACCCTGGGATTTATGAGAACATCGCGTTTAGCGTCATGAAACATCGGCTCGCCGCAAACGATCGTGAGATCCGGATACGCAAACAAACTGACTGTCGATGTCCGCACCTTCATATGGGGCGAAAGCGGTTCACACGATTTACCTTTTAATTTGTTGCCAACTTCCCGGGAAAGATTTGAACAAACGCGGCTGTGCGAAAGCGATTCGCCGGCCATTGCAAAAACCTCGCCGTCCAGATATTCGTGCCGGGTGTCGCCTTCGCGCTCAAACGCCAGGTACTCTTCAGGTGAAAAGCGCCGCTCCGTTTTTAGCTTTGCAAGTCCCATTGATGTTTCCTGGTCGAGTCCGATCATTGTTCGCCCGCCGATTGGGCCCGCCCTTTTCCGACCTGAACCTTTGCCGGACGCAGAAGCCGGTCGCCCAATTTGTAGCCCCGAGAATATTCCGCTGTGATCTTGCCATCGTGTTCCGCGTCAACCTCTTTTGTATCGACCGCCTCGTGCATTTCGGGATCGAAATCAGCCCCGACAGACGGCACCGCCTCCACGCCGACGCTCATCAGAGCCTGTTCAAATGAACGCGCCGTGCCCTTGACGCCGCTCAAAAGGTGCTCGAATGACGTGTCCTTCTCGCTCGCGGCAATAGCCAGGTTCAGATTATCCAGAACAGGAAGCAGCGTCGTCAAAAAATTGAACTGGCCCTGCTTTGCCCTGTCTTCAAGCGTTTTCATTAGCCGCGTCCGCATGTCGGCGGTTTCTTTCTCAAGTCCGGATTTGGCTTCTTCGAATTTCGCCTGAACGCCGACCAATTTTGCCTCGGCCGCTTCCCGCCGCTCGGTTTCCGCCTTAAGTCTCGATTCCAGTTCGACCTCTTTCGCGGAACTCACTGGTATCTTTTTCTCGCTCTCGTCCCCTCGAATGCGATCACCCTGATCATTAAATCGCCGCTTATCCTCGGTTTTCAAAACGGGCTCACCTTCAAAAATATCTTCCGCTAGCGGTTCGTTCTCGTTCATTGCTTTTCTCTTAAACATCGTTAACTAGATAGTAAATCGTAAACCGCGATAATGAAAGCAATCGCGGCGCAACGTTTATTCTTCGGCGGCCTAACTTACGGCGGCCTTTTGTTCGCCATCCACAGTAGCGAATTTGATCTCGCCGTTTTCAGCCGTCGCCCGTACCGTTTGACCGCCTGTTACTTCGCTCTTTAGAAGTTTTACGGCAAGCGGGTTCTGGATCAGCGCTTGAATTGCACGCTTCAACGGACGGGCCCCATATACCGGGTCATAACCCTCCTGGATTATCAACTCGCGGGCAGTGTCGTCCAGTTCGAGCGTGATGCCGCGTTCGTCTAGGTTTTGCCGCAGTTTTTCAAGCTGAATATCGATGATCGACGCGATCTGTTCGCGGCCAAGCTGGCCGAATACAACGATGTCGTCGATGCGGTTTAGAAACTCAGGCTTAAAGTGGTCCCGGACCACCTGCAAAACGTCGGCTTGAATATCCCTGTCGGCCAGCGGATTTACGGTGGCGGTCTGTATCTGGCGCGACCCGAGATTCGAGGTCATGATCAGCACGGTGTTTTTGAAATCCACGACCCGCCCTTTTGAATCGGTCAGGCGTCCGTCATCAAGTATCTGCAGCAAGACATTAAATACGTCCGGGTGTGCCTTTTCGATCTCATCAAAAAGCACGACGGAATAAGGGCGGCGTCTGACAGCCTCGGTCAACTGGCCGCCTTCATCGTATCCAACATACCCGGGCGGTGCCCCGATCATTCTCGCGACGGCGTGCTTTTCCATATATTCAGACATATCGAGCCTGACCATCGACCGTTCGTCGTCAAAGAGAAATTCCGCCAAAGCACGCGCCGTTTCGGTCTTGCCGACACCGGTCGGCCCAAGGAAGATGAACGAACCGACCGGACGGTTCGGGTCCTGCAATCCGGCACGGGCACGGCGGACGGCGTTAGAAACGGCTTCGAGGGCCTCGTCCTGGCCAATGACGCGGGTGCGGAGCTTTTCTTCCATTTGTACAAGCTTTTGCATCTCGCCTTCGAGCATTTTGGATACGGGCACGCCCGTCCATTTTGCAACTACCTCGGCCACGTCTTCCTCATCCACCTCTTCCTTAAGGTAAACGCCGTCCGATTGAAGTTCTTCCAGCCGTTTCTGTTCGATCTCAAGGAGTTTTTCAACCTCGGGAATTTTGCCGTATTGAAGTTCGGCCGCCTTGTTTAGATCGCCTTGCTGACGGGCCCGTTCAAGTTCGGTCTTTGCTTCATCAAGCTGTTCCTTGAGCGTCCGCATCTTTTCGATCTCTTCTTTTTCGGACTGCCATTTGGCCTTCATCGCCGAAGATTTTTCGTTGAGATCGGCAATGCGTTTTTCAATATCTTCGAGCCGTTCCTTGGATTTTTCGTCCGTCTCGCGCGAAAGCGCCTGGCGTTCGATCTCAAGCTGAAGGATCTCCCGTTCAAGCACGTCTATTTCCTGCGGCATCGAGTCGATCTCGATCCGCAGCTTACTCGCCGCCTCGTCGATCAAATCAATTGCCTTGTCAGGCAAAAAACGATCTGTAATATAGCGATGTGAGAGAGTTGCCGCTGCGACTATGGCCGAATCCTTTATTCGAACGCCGTGATGTATCTCATATCGCTCTTTCAGCCCGCGAAGAATTGCGATCGTGTCCTCAACGGTCGGCTCGCCAATGTAGACCTGCTGAAAGCGGCGTTCGAGTGCCTTGTCCTTTTCGACGTATTTTTGATATTCGCCAAGCGTGGTCGCGCCGACGGCTCGCAAAGTGCCTCGGGCCAGTGCGGGTTTGAGCATATTTGACGCATCGATCGAGCCTTCGGAGGCTCCGGCTCCGACCAATGTGTGAAGCTCATCGATAAAAAGAATTATCTGGCCTTCGGCTTTTTCGACCTCTTTGAGGACGGCTTTGAGGCGGTCCTCAAACTCACCGCGGTATTTAGCACCGGCCAGCATCGCGCCAAGGTCGAGCGAGACAAGCCGTTTATTTTTAATAGTTTCCGGCACATCGCCCGAAACTATTCGCTGCGCCAGCCCTTCCACAATAGCGGTCTTGCCGACACCCGGTTCGCCGATGAGAACCGGATTATTCTTGGTTCGGCGTGAGAGTATCTGGATCGTACGGCGAATCTCCTCGTCCCGGCCTATGACCGGATCAAGCTTCCCTTTACGGGCACGCTCGGTCAGATCTAAGGCGTACTTTTCAAGTGCCTGAAAATTTTCTTCGGCGTTCTGGTCGGTTATCCGCGAACCGCCACGCATTTCGGTGATGACCTTATCTATGTCCTCGCTGGTCACGCCGTTCGAGCGAAGAATTTTTCCCGCATCGCCTTCTTTTTCAGCTGCGATCGCAATGAGGAGATGTTCGGTCGAGTTGTATTCGTCCTCCATCTTCTCGGCGATCTTTTGGATATCCTGAAAGAGGGTGTTCGTCCGCGAACTGAAGTACTGCTGGCCGCCGGTTACTTTTGGAAACTTATCTATCGCTGCCTGCAATTCAGTCAGGACCGGGGCGACGTTCACACCGACCTTGCCCAGGATCGGGCGCACCACGCCTTCCTTTTGCTCAAGCATTGCCATAAGCAGGTGCTCCGGCTCGACCTGCTGATTGCCGTTTTTTTCCGCAACGCCGATCGCTGCCTGGACCGCTTCCTGTCCGCGGATTGTAAATCTGTCAAATCTCATATCATCACCAAACAAAATGATTCACGGTGAAAGATGAATGATGCCTCCCATCGTTCACCGTGATCTATCTTACCGCTTTAAGCGAATCAGGCTTTCGCCGCATTCGACTGTTCTACATCGATGGCCTTCGCCGTCTTACCGGCCCCGGATACTTCGATCTTGCGGGCCTTTGTCTCCTCGCGTTTAGGCAGACTAACGTGCAGGATGCCGTTCTCGAACTCCGCGACCGCCCCGTCGGCCGTAACCGATTGCGGAAGCGTGAACGAGCGCGTGAACGTTCCGTAGCTTCGTTCGACCCGGTGATAGTTTTCCCCTTCGACCTTTTTCTCGAACTTGCGTTCACCCTTTAGGGTAATAACGTTGTTCTCGACCGAGATATCAAAATCTTCGCGCTTCATGCCGGGAAGGTCTGCCTCGAGAACCAATTTATCCTGATCCTCAAAGATGTCAACGCTCGGTATCCATGACCCGCCAGTCATTTTTCACCGCTAAGCCCGCGCGGGGCCACGCCTGCGAAAAGCCGGGTCATTTCGTCCTGCAAACCGCGAAGTTCACGAAACGGATCGTATTTAACTATGTTCATAATCATTTCCTCCAAAAGAATTCTCCTTGATTAAGGTTAACGACTAAATAGTTAGTCTAAGTGGATAATAAAATATGAGTGTTACCTTGTCAAGTCCTAAATTGCTTCGGACGTTCCTTTTTTTCAGATCATGCAATTCTTTGATTTCGCTCGTGACAGTATGGGTATTCGTCGGTTATATTTACACCCGAAATATTCTATTTAAGTTCCGGGGTCTCCATTTTCGGGCGGATGAAAATTGTACGCGAAATCGTGTGGCCGCTGATCGCAGTCCTTGCGGCCTTTTTTGTTGGCGGGATAGTCATTCTGCTGCTCGGCGATAACCCGCTCACGGCTTACTCGCTCCTGCTCTCGAATTCGTTCGGATCGGTCCGCGACATAGGCTGGACGCTGCATTACGCCACACCGCTTATCTTTACAGGCCTGGCGGTCGCGGTGGCGTTTCGCTGCGGACTATTGAATATCGGTGCCGAGGGACAGCTTTATGTTGCTGCATTTGCGGCGGCGTGGGTCGGTATCAAGTTCGGCGGAACGGTCGTCGATATTTTCGGGACGAAGGAAGACTGGTCATGGGTAAGCCTTCCCGCGGTATTTCTTGTGCCGTTGTGTATGCTTGCCGCGATCGTCGCCGGCGGGATCTGGGGAGCGATACCCGGCATTTTGAAGGCAAAATTTGGTTCGCATGAAGTGATAAACACGATCATGCTGAACTTTATCGGCATCGCCCTGGTCGGTTATTTCACACAGTATTTCTATAAGATCCCGGGCGACCCGATCCAGCGTACGGCCGAGATCGGCGAGGCCGCGCATATTCCGAGGCTTAACGAATTTTTACCGGCGATACCTCACGATGTTCCTCTGAACGTAGCGTTTCTGATCGCGTTGTTTATGTGCGTGGCCGTCTATATCTTTCTTTGGAAAACAAAGTGGGGCTATGAGCTGCGAGCCGTTGGCGAAAATCCAAGTGCAGCCGAATACGGCGGCATCTCGACGAAAAAACAGATAATTTTAGCGATGACCATTTCCGGAATGCTGGCCGGCATGGTCGGGATCGGCGAGGTGCAGGGAACACGTCACCATTTCGAATCCGGCTTTTCGGCCGATTGGGGTTTTCTCGGCATTGCTGTTGCTTTGCTCGGACGCAATCATCCGCTTGGCGTTCTGATCGCGGCCATTTTCTTCGGTGTGCTTTTAAGGGGCGAGATCTTTGTCGATGCATTTACCAGATACGTTTCGAAGGACCTTGGCTGGGTGCTGCTGGCAATAATCGTCCTTTCCGTCGCAAGTCTCCAGATGTATTCAAAGGGCAAAGGGAGGGTGGCTAAAATATGACCGAGGCCCTGATCTTCTCTTTGCTGTTTGCCACGATCCGGTCGGCGACGCCGCTTATCTTTGCGGCGCTTGGCGGGCTTTTTTCCGAGCGTTCAGGTGTGATCAATATCGCGCTCGAAGGCCTGATGCTTGCGGGTGCCTTCACCGCCGCCGTCGTGACGCTGCAAACTCAAAATCCGTATCTCGGGTTCGTTTCAGGCCTGGCGGCAGGTGGTGTTCTCGCACTTGTCTATGCCGTTGCCTGTATCCGGTTCGAAGCCGATCAGGTAGTGGCGGGAATGGCAATAAACTTCCTTATGATCGGATTACCTGCTCTTATCAGCGGTGTGATCTATGACTCGACCGGTTCGACCCCGCAGATCGCGCTTGAGAATAAGATGCCGATGCTGACGAACAACCTTTCATGGGGTTCGATCCTGGCGTTTGCGCTTGTTCCCGTTTGCTGGTGGGTGCTTTATAAAACCCCGTTCGGCCTTCGGCTCAGATCGGCTGGTGAAAATCCCGCGGCGGCCGATTCCGCTGGTGTCAACGTGATCAAGCTTCGTTATTTTGCCGTTGTAATTTCGGGCTTACTTGCCGCGGCCGGTGGCGCCTATCTTTCGACCGGCCAATCATCACTGTTCACTAAACAGATGACCGCCGGCCGGGGATTCATCGCCCTTGCCGCGCTTATCCTGGCAAAATGGAAGCCGGTTCCCGTTTTGGTGGCGTGTCTGTTCTTTGGTTTTACCGAGGCCCTGACAATTACAATTCAGGGCACGATCAAACTTCCATCAGGCGAGGGCATTCCGGTTCAGTTTATTGAGATGATCCCGTACGTTCTGACGATAATCGTCCTGGCGGGATTTATCGGCACGTCGCGGGCCCCTAAGGCGTTGGGCATACCTTACCGGAAGGAAAATTGAGAGTCACAACCGAAGGAATATTGTAGCAATTCTCATCGTGCGGGGTTTCGATTATACTTTGCAGATTGTAACTCTCGAGGTTTGTTCCGGTTTTGGACCGGACCCAATTAAGATGTCTCACGAAAATGCGGTCGAAGCAGCTGAATTTATATTCTCGAAGTTCGCAAAACGTGTCGAGACGGTTGTCGTACTTGGCAGCGGGTTGGGTGCGTTTGCGGATGATCTTGAAAACTCGGTCCGGATCCCGTATGCGGCGATCCCGCATTTTGC
>JBGTJP010000056.1:0-11411 GCA_041745075.1 Pyrinomonadaceae bacterium
TGTCGTTTGTTTTCAGGAAACGAAGACGGTGGACGAAAACTTTCCGGCGGCGGCATTCAAGGATGCTGGTTTCGAGTCGGCATTCATGGGCGAAAAATCGTACAACGGCGTTGCGATCATTTCGAAATTTCCGATCAAAGACGTACAGATGAACTTTCTCGACGACGACGCTGAATCTCCAAAGCGCATGATCGCCGCCACGGTCAACGGCGTTCGCATCGTAAATACATATATCCCGAACGGCACCGATCTGTGGACGGATAAGTTCACTTTCAAACTCGATTGGCTCCAGCGTCTGCGGCGTTATTTCGACGATACATGCGATTCAAATAAAGACGTTCTTCTCTGCGGCGATTTCAACGTGGCGATGGAAAATCTCGATGTATGGAGCGTCCCTGCGTGGGAAGGAAAGCTGCACTTCACAAAAACCGAACGGGCCGCGATGTACAACGTAAAACAATGGGGCTTTGTCGATCTTTTCCGCAAAATGAACGGCGACCTGCAGGAATTTTCGTGGTGGAATTACCGCGAAGGAGCATGGCAGCGAAATCGAGGCCTTCGTATTGACTACATATGGACATCGCCGCCGCTCGCGGAAAAATGTGCCGACTGTCACATTGATAAAGCTCCCCGCGCGCTTGAGAAACCGAGCGACCATGCTCCAGTGGTCGCCCAGTTCGATTTGAGATGAATTTACGTGAAGATCGCGACCTGGAACATCAACGGCATCAACTCCCGCCTCCAGCAAGTGGTTGACTGGAGCACCAGGAATGAGCCTGATGTTCTGTGCCTTCAGGAGCTAAAGTGTGTCGATTCTCGGTTTCCGCTTCAGAAGCTCCGGGCGGCGGGGTTTGCTCACATTGAATTCCTTGGGGAGAAGGCATATAACGGGGTTGCAATTCTTTCGAAACACCCGATCGGCGATCTGCAAAAGAACTTCGCCGATGATGCAGACGACGCACCGCGACGATTGATCGCAGGCACCATCGCGGACATTCGGATAGTTAACGTTTATGCACCGCACGGAACAGCCCTAGGAACCGACAAGTTTGCCTTTAAGCTCGATTGGCTGGAACGCCTGAGAACTTATTTTAACGACAACTTTGACGTGGATGACGATGTCATCCTATGCGGCGACCTCAACGTCGCGCCTCACGAACTTGACGTATGGAAGCCCTCGCTTTGGAAGGACAAGACTCACTTCAGCAAACCCGAACGGGATGCGATCTTAAATGTAAAACGCTGGGGCATCGTCGATGTTTTCAGACAGATCAACGACGATGTAAAGGAGTTTTCTTGGTGGAGCAATTTCCATCACGATTTTGAGAAGGACCGCGGCCTTCGCATCGACCACATCTGGGCATCGCCGCCGCTGGCCGAAAAGTGCATTGATTGCTGGATAGACAAAACGCCGCGCGCCCTTGAAAAACCAAGCGATCACGCTCCAGTCGTAGCGGAGTTCGCACTTTGATGACCAAGACCGCGAATATGTTTGCGATCACGCTGAACTCAGAAGGTTCCTGGGCGCGACAGAAAATCCCAATCTCGTCGTGAGGCCAAAAAATCGCCCTAACAAAGGAATATTCCGGCCCAATATGGCCATTCTTATTAAGAATGGCTATTTTTGAAGAGGAGAACTATGTCTAAGTATGGGAACATTGCGTTATGGGTAATCCAGATAATGGCCGCTTTACTCTTTCTACTGCAGGGGGGCCAGAAGTTGCTGGGAATGCCGGAAGTTGCCGAAAACTTTGCTCGATGGGGGTATCCGGACTTTATGCCCTATTTGATAGGGATATTCGAAATCCTCGGAGCCATTGGGCTGCTTATCCCTCGCATGGCGGGGCTCGCCGCGGTTGGGTTGATAATCATAATGATCGGAGCGCTTTATACCCACGTGACGCATGGCGAATTTGGCATGGCCCCGATTCCTTTGATAGTAATAGTTCTGCTCGGCCTCGTCGTCTATAACAGAAATCCGCTGCGAATGTTCGGTTCCGCGGCCGAAACAACTTTATGAATTTTAGAAAATTATTCTCGGGCACGTTTGGCAAGGTTCTCCTTATGGCGGCGGTCGCGCTGACCGTATATTTCGTAAATGTCGAGGTTCAGAGTTATTTCGGCAGGCAAGCCGTCGAGCGTACGGGCCTCGCAAGCAGGCTGTTCAACGACGCTCTGCTTGAGGCACGCCGTGAAGATCAGCTTATACTGGTCGATGTTTCGGCGATCTGGTGCTCGACCTGCAGGGCCCTCGACAATCAGATTTTTTCCAATGATGACGTCCGAAAAACGATCAACGACCGCTTCATTTTTTCTCGGATCGAGTATGAATCTGAGGAAGGACAGGCGTTCCTGGAGAGGTATTCAGCATCCGGGTTTCCAACATTATGGCTAATAAATGGCGAAGGGGAAATAGTTAAACGGCTTAACGTCACGTTGGATCCGCACCAGTTTATCGGCCAGTTGGGCGATTATTGATCTTGATCGTGCCCGACCGGTAATTTTGGTGAACAAAAGATGTTTCCCCCGCTTTATTTCAGATCGCTAATACTTTTGGTGCTTTTATCGAATTTCTATCCCGTTTCTTCTTCGTCGCCCCTGAGGCAAAACACCCGGCCGACAACCAGGCCAAAAAACTCCGGCCTTTTAAAAGATGCCGTCGCGAAAACAAAGAAACTGATCGACGAGGTTATTGATCAGTCTTTCCCCGAACTCGTTGGCCGCACTCTGCGGGTGCGATCTTTCGACAGCCCTTCAACTTTCTTTAAGACGCGTTTTTCGGTGACGAGATTTCTAACATTTCGAAAGACCGGTTTTGTGTTCTATGTGAATCCCGCGGTTTTTGAACAAGGCGCTCCCGAAAACGGCATTCGGGCAATAATCGCGCACGAGGTCGCGCATGCCGACTATTACCGCCTCAACGGGGGATTTAAGGCTTTCGGTATGGTGACGCTGCTGGACTCGGACTCGCTTGCCAAGTTCGAACGGCGGGCCGACCTGACAGCAATCGAAAAGGGATACGGTAAGGGTTTAATGGAGTACCGCGAATGGCTGTACCGAAATGTTCCGTCAAAATATCTTGAAAAGAAGAAACGAAATTACTTCAGCCCCGAAGAGATAGAGATGATCGTCCAGGCCAAAGCGGAATATCCGCACATAATAAAGCACCTAATGGATCGTGTGCCGCTTACCATCGCAGAAACTCGGTCAGCCATCAAGGATCTGTGAGCAATTCGAGCTTGTTCTCATCCAGGATCCCTTCGCTTCGGCATAGGTTGCGTATTTCAATCGAAAATTTGACACCTAACCTCCTAAACACTAATATTTATAGTTTCGACTCTTGTAGCCGAAGTGTGCCTATATGTTCGAATCGCTGTCCGATAAACTGAAGAAAACGCTGAAGAATCTGCGTGGCCAGGGCAAGTTGACGCCTGAGCACGTGGACGCAGCTCTTCGTGAGATTCGGATGGCGTTGCTTGAGGCCGACGTAAACTACAAGGTTGCTAAGGATTTTGTCGAAGCGGTCCGCCTAAAGGCTGAGGGGCAGGAAGTTTGGCAGGGACTGAATCCCCACGAACAGGTGGTCAAGATCGTTTATGACGAGCTTGTCGAACTAATGGGCGGCACGTCGTCGCGGCTTGTGTTTACGAAGCAGGTCCCGAACGTCGTAATGATCGTCGGTCTGCAGGGTTCAGGTAAGACGACATCGACGGGCAAGATCTCACGATGGCTTCGCGACAATCAGGAACGAAAGCCCGTGCTGGTTTCGGTTGACGTTTACCGGCCTGCTGCTCGTGAGCAGTTGAGAGTTGTCGGTGGAGCAGTCGGCATTCCTGTCTTTCAAGATAAGGAAACCGACGACCCGATGACGCTTGTGCGTGGTGCTATGAAGCACGCGCAGGAAATGGGTTTTGACACCCTAATGATCGACACCGCGGGCCGTCTTCATATTGACGACGACCTGATGGTCGAGCTTGAAACGATCAAGGCCGAGACCAAGCCGATCGAGGTGCTTTTCGTAGCCGACGCGATGACCGGGCAGGACGCGGTCCGCTCGGCCGAGGTTTTCCACGAACGTGTCGGCATCACAGGCGTCGTCCTGACCAAGATGGACGGCGACGCCCGCGGCGGAGCGGCGCTTTCGATCAAACAGGTCATTGGGCAGCCGGTAAAATTTGTCGGTGTCGGTGAAAAATACGATGCGATCGAGCCGTTCTATCCGGACCGCATCACACAGCGTATTCTCGGCATGGGCGACGTGCTCACGCTGATCGAGGAAGTCCAGGGCAAGATCAACGAGGACGAGGCCCATGAACAGCTGCGAAAAATGACGAGCAATCAGTTTACGCTCGAAGATTTTCGCAATCAGCTTGGGCAATTTAAGAAGCTCGGGTCGATGTCGAAGCTGATGAAGATGCTCCCGGAACAGATGACTGGCGGCATGCAGCTTTCAGACGAGCAATCGGCAGAGGTCGATCATCAGATGAAACGTACCGAGGCGATCATCGATTCGATGACCAAGCACGAGCGGAACGAGTCAAAAATACTGGACGCAAGCAGAAAAACACGCATCGCCGGCGGTTCGGGTACGACCATTGGCGAAGTTAACCAGCTACTTCGCCAGTATGAGCAAATGCGCAAGATGATGGCGCAGATGAACAAGGGTGGGCTGCTAGGCGGGCTTGGCAAGAAGATGATGGGTGGATTAGCTGGCGGCCTTGGCGGAATGCTGGGCGGCGGCGGTGGAATGGGCGGCCTCGGCGGCCTGTTGGGCTCCGGTGGCGGCGGCGAAGATTTTGATAACGGATACGATGAGACAAAGGACTCTTTGTCCAAGAAACTGAAAAAGAAGAAAAGGCACAAAAAACGACGTTAACCGCTCGGCTGGTGGCCGGAGATAACCTCTCGATATAAAAATATGTTAGCAATTAGCTTGATGAGAATGGGCTCGAAAGGGAAACCTTTCTATCGCCTCGTAGTAAAGGAAAAGCGTTCGAAACGCGACGGCAAATATCTTGAAAATGTCGGAACGTATGATCCGATGGTCGAACCGGCCGAGGTCAATCTGAAACACGACCGCATCCAGTATTGGATCGGCGTCGGGGCACAGCCGACAGATACGGTCAAGAGCCTGATCAAGAACAATCCTGTTCAGACCGAAGAGGAAAAAGCGGCGGCAATGCAGGCGAAAGCCGAAAAGGCGGAAGCAGCCCGGGAAGCTCGGGACGCCGCTAAGAAAGCCGAAGCCGAAAAACTGGAGGCCGAACGTGCAGCGGCGGAAAAAGCAGCGGCTGAGGCCGCCGAAGCTGAAGCGGTTGTGCCGGCGGAAGCCGAAGGTGCACCGGCTGAAGGCGTAGAAGCCGAAGCATCAGAAGCAGCACCGGCCGAAGCACCGGAAACGGAAGCGGTCGCGGAAACTCCTTCAGCGGAAGCTCCTCCAGAGGACACCGAGGCCGCGAAGACGGCGGAATAGTTCGGGCAGGTTTCTCGGGAAATGCGTTTCATATGAAGAATGCCGTCGAAAAAGTAGTGAGGGCACTGGTCGGTTCGCCGGACCTGGTTGAGGTGTACGAAGCGGGAGACGGCAGAACCGTCCGTCTGCGTGTTCGTGTCGCCCCGGACGATTACGGCCGCCTCATCGGGCGCGAGGGCCGTACCATCAAAGCCATTCGCAGCCTTCTTCACGTCAGCGGACAAAAAAGCGGAAAGCGCTATTATCTCGACCTCGAAGAAGATTGAGTTGTCCGAAAATGTCCGACAAACGTCAGTTTGTCGCTTCCTGGTGCGTGTAGATACAGCGAACTGAAGTTTGCCGGACGAAGGTGGACGAAGGCCTCATCACGATCGCGAAAATTGTCAGGACGCGGGGACTTCGCGGAGAGGTCGTCGCAGATCTTCTGACTGATTTCCCTGAGCGGTTTGAGGGGCTTGAAAGCGTAGCGGCTGTATTCCCGAATGGCGAACGCCGCGAATTGACAATTGAAAAGTTCTGGTTTCAAAAAGAACGCGTCATTTTGAAGTTTCGCGAATACGATTCGCTCGAGAAGGCGGAAACGCTAAGGAACGCCGAGATCTGCGTTGCGGAAGCGGATGCGGTCGAACTTGATGACGACGAGTTCTTTGATTGGGAACTGGAAGGCTGTCAGGTAGAGACGGTCGAGGGGACAAAGCTTGGTCCGGTTCGCGAAATATTGCGTACGGGCGGAACCGAGGTGCTCGTAATTGAAGGCGCTGAGAAGGAAGTGATGGTCCCGTTCGCCGAAGCGATCTGTATCGAGGTCGATATTGAAAATAAGCGCATTGTGATCGACCCGCCGGAAGGGCTTTTGGAGTTTTGACTAGCTGCGTAATTTCCGGCGTCAGCCGTCGGGAATCCGAAATATCAGCGGGGCGTTCGCGTTTCACGCTCATGCAGGCGAGGCCGACTGCGTTTCCAGGGATGAAGATCGACGTTTTAACAATTTTCCCCGAGTTTTTCGGGCAGGTCTTTGATTTTGGAATAATCCGTCGGGCGAAGTTGGCCGGAATCGTGGAGATCAATGTCCACGACATCCGTGAGTTCGCGACCGATAAGCATAAGATGACCGACGACCGTCCGTTTGGCGGCGGCGACGGTATGGTGATGAAGCCCGAACCGATCTTTGCAGCGGTCGAGCATTTGCTTGGTACGAGCGAGCGTTCGAATTATCCGGCCGAGACAAGGGTTGTGCTGCTTTCGCCTCAAGGAAAGCCGCTAAAGCAGGTAATAGTCAAAGATCTGGCGGGCAGCACAGACCGCATGGTCATCATTTGCGGCCGCTACGAAGGGGTCGATGAACGGGTGAACGAGACACTCGTCACAGATGAAATTTCGATCGGCGATTACGTTCTGTCGGGTGGCGAACCCGCCGCGGTCGTATTGGTCGATTCGCTGGTAAGGCTTTTACCTGACGCGTTGGGCAGCGAAACATCGGCAGAGAACGATTCGTTCTCGGACGGGCTGCTTGATTGCCCGCATTACACGCGCCCGGCGGAATTTCGCGGGATGAAGGTCCCGGACGTGCTTTTGAACGGCAACCATGCCGAGATAGAAAAGTGGAGACGCGAAAAAGCGTTAGAGAAAACGAGGGTCGTCAGAGGCGACCTGTTAGAAGGAGAAAATGGTGAAATGTGAATAACGGAACGCGGACACTCTTGTCCGCCACGCGATGCGGACAGGAGTGTCCGCGTTCCGCTATTGACCTCTGGCCTAAATTATATGAATCGTTTAGATTTTGTTGAGAACACGCAGCTGCGGGAAAATATTCCTGCATTTCAGTCGGGCGACACCGTAAAGGTTCACGTCCGCATCAAGGAAGGCAATAAAGAGCGTCTTCAGGTTTTTGAAGGCATCGTAATCGCACGCAAGCACGGCGGAGCCCGCGAGACGATCACCGTGCGAAAGGTCAGCTTCGGCGTCGGCGTCGAGCGCATCTTCCCGCTGCACGCAACAGTCGTCGATCACATCGACGTCGTCCGCCGCGGCAAGGTTCGCCGTGCAAAGCTCTACTATCTGCGCGACCTTCGCGGTAAAGCCGCCCGTATTAAAGAAAAAGATACGCGCAACAAGGCACAGTCGGTCAAATAATTAGGTGTTCGTTCGGAAAGAAAAGGCCGTCGCGAAATCGTCGTTACGGCCAGTTGGCGCTGATGGTTCGGCGCACGAAAATAATAGCTGTAATAGTTATTCGTATTCCGGATCACTAGTCGGTCGCGGCGGGTTTGCTTGGCGAATAGCGGGCCGAAATTTGACAAAACCCAATAAATATGGGATGATTAGAACATCGAAACACGGTAATCAGCTCGGAGGTGATGGTGGATTTAAACCTTTAACCCCCAAGATTTGCGCATTGCATTTGTTCCCAGTTAACCCTTTCGTCGATTATCGATCTTAAAATTTCATAATAACCGCTATCCCGGGCACTTCGCGTAATAGTGTTCTACAAATCTTAAGGAGAACCAAATATATGTTTTTATCAATTAGAAAATTTTCAAACGTCAAGAATCATGATGAAGTGATCAAGAAAGTCGAAGGCGAACTTCTTCCGGTACTTAGAGATATGCCGGGATTCATCTCCTATTACGCAACGAAATTCGAGAACGGCGATCTTGGCTCGATCGGTATTTATGAAACAAAGGCTAACGCTGACTCCGCTTCGGAAAAAGCAATGGGCTGGGTCAAGCAGAATCTTGCCGAGCATCTTCCGGGTGAGCCAATGGTGCTCCGCGGTGAAGTGCTCTTCGGTTCGGCCGGAAAGACGATCGCAAAATCTGCATAAAATGCATTTGCGATAAACGTTATAGCGGGAGCGTAGGGCTTTAAGCCTTGCGCTCCCGCTTTTTCTTCCCTGGGACCGGAACATCCCTGGGACCGCAAGCGTCCCGCTTGCAACGCCGCGTCCGGCGGCGTCAACCCGTGGAATCTCAAGTCGCTGAATTCTAAAAATTTATTCGTGCTTCGCAATCATGCAGGCGAGGGCGCCTGCGCTCCAAGTCGAATCCTCACGGCCCGTTCGATCACGTCCGCGTTCTCCAAAATCTTTAACCGCAGGTCGTTATCCAGCTTCGGATTATCGGCCAAGAACTTATTCACTATCGCCAAAGCCTCCGGACTTCGCTGGCCGCCGATGAACGCGCCGAGCCAGCCGTTGACGAAGAATATCTTGCGATTGCGTTTGTGGTTCGGCAGTTCCTGCAAAGCCTTTTGCAGATAAGGCAAGGTAAGCTCACTGTGCCTGATCGAATTCCACGGCCCAAACGCCGCCTCGATCCAGCTTTCTGAGATGTCCTTGTTCTCTGTAAAATCCTTCCAATACTTCACCTTGTTCTCCGCCGTCGCAATGCCGGCCTTTGCGGCGTAGGCGTATCGCTTTGCCTCGTCGCTCGTCTCGGTCTTTTCCAGATCGGCCAACAGCTTCGGAGCGTCGGGGTCCTTCAGTATCAGCAGCCGCGTCACGATGTCGAACTTATCTTTTGTTTTCAATGGAATCAAGGCGGAAACACGACCGGTAGGGAGTGTGCCCTTTGGCGGCCCGACCTGCACAGGGGCACCCTCGCTACCGCTCAGGTTTCCGCCTGCGGCCAGCAGCTTTTTTAATACTACCCGTGCGTTTTCACTCGCCGCCACATTTAAGAATGCCCGGTAATAGGTGATACGCTGCCCCAGCGTCTCAGCATTTCGCATCCGCTCGATCAACCGGTCCTCAACCCTTGTCCGCAGGTCGCCGTCGGATGCGGAAGCCCGCACGGTAGTAAGGGCGTGATCGGGCGACGAGATGTAATAGTTCATCGCCACCGATACTCGCGACAAGAGCATCTGGGCCGTCGATTCGTCGAGCTCTGTCGTTCCAGCGCTCGATATCGCTCTTACTGTCGTGCGGGCTTGTGCAAGGTTTTTCACCACCAGCTCCACAAACACCCGCGGGTCCAGCTCGCCCTCGCGGACGCTGTCCCACAGGGCTCCCCACATCATCGTCCGCAGGAACGGGTCCTTCTCGTTCTGGATGTTTTTGAGAACATGATCGCGGCTCTTCTCGTCGAGGAGGAAAATGCCGTAGCCGTAGTCGCCGTAGTTTGGAATGATCGCCAGGTTGTTCGGCTCGATGCGCGTCGATGGTAGCTCGTTTGCTCCCAGCCAAACTTCATCATCAATTACACGTGACGAGCGGTTGATTTGCAGGGATTTGACACGCTGTCTCCAGGAAGTATTCTCGCCAAGCACATTCCTCTGCATAAAAAATGCAGATGGGAGTTTGCTATCAAGCCGCTTTACAGGAACTACTGCAAGACCGCGCTCTTTGACCCAAGTCTCGGCCCACGCTCTTAAACTGCTACCGGCAGGCCTTATGCTGCCATCTCCCTCGAACTCTTTTACCAAATCCTCCCAAGTGGCATTCCCGAACTCATGCTTCTTCAAAAACGCCCGCACGGCCGTTTGGAACTTGTCCTCACCCAGATAAAACTCCGCCTGACGCAGGAACGCCGGGGCTTTGTTGTAAACGATGTTGCCGTAGGCGGATTTGGCGGCGGAGAGGTTTTTTATTTCCTGATAGATCGGCGTCGTGCCTTTGGTCGAATCGGTCTGGTAGGCGGCCTGTTTGACGCGTTCGTAAAAGACCTTCCACGCGTTCATCTCGGGCATGATCTTTTCCATTGCCTTATACGCCGTAAACGTCGCAAAACCTTCCTTCAGCCAAAGGTCGTCGAACCACCGCATCGTCACCGTGTCCCCAAACCACTGATGCGAAGCCTCATGAAACATCAGCAGGGCCCGCGAGATATGGTCGTTCTTCGTCGGCTCCTGCGGAAAGATGATCGACGACTCCCGCAAAAACGTCGCCCCCGCATGCTCCATCCCGCCAAACGGAAACTCCGGTATCAAAACCAGATCGTACTTCGGAAACGGAAACTTGTAGTTGAAATAATGCTCGAAGTATTTGATCGCTTCGCGATTGAGCCGAAACACCTCGGCAGCGTGGGGCTTGAACTTGGCGGCTTGAGACTGTCGAACGTAGATGTGGGAACATATTCGGGACGCATCGTCGCCCAACTTAGGATCACAATTCTCAGACCTGACTATGCCAGGAAAGCTGGAAACCTCACCGAATCTGTGGAACGGCCCCGCCGCGAACGCGAACACGTAGGTACTGATAGGTTTGGTTTCGTCGAAGTCAGTCTTCGCTTTCCATTCGGCCGTGACGTCTCCTGGCACGATCACTTCAGCAATCCGCAAAGGCCTTAGTCCGTCACTAGATTTCCTCGGGAATTCAGCATTGCTAACTACTTTCCACGACAACGGCGTAGTCAGGGTCAACTCAAACCTCACCTTCAGATCCGGTTGATCGAACACCGGGAACGCCGTGCTCGCGTCGCTCGGGACAAAGAGCGAGTAGATATATTCCGCGCCGTCCTCTTTATCGACATACCGCGTGATCGCCGACCCGCTGGTTAGTATCGGCGAGGTGAAGTCGAGCTTGATAACATTCTCACCCGCCACCACGCCCTCGCGGAAAACGAGATGTTCATTTTGCTCAAGATAGGCGACACCAGACACCTTACTCCCCTCCTTGTCTAAGGAGGGGTGCCCACCGCTTTGCGTGGGCGGGGCGGTGACCGACGCGGCCGACATCGCCGCTTTACCATTTATCGTAACGTTCGAGATCGTCGATTTGCCTTCGTGCCCTCTTATCTTCCGCCAGTCGAGAATGATCGGAGTGGGGAACCCAGTCGCTATCGCTCCCGGTTCTGACTTTCCCGCGTCACGGACGACAACGCGTATCTCCATCGTCCCCTTCAACACCGGCGACATCTTCTCAAGCGTCAAATTCAGCTTGTACCGCACGTCCGAATAGTGCGCCGCACGCCATTTGGCGAGTTCCTGCGACACACCCGGC
>JBGTJP010000057.1:0-32596 GCA_041745075.1 Pyrinomonadaceae bacterium
ACGCTGATCCTGAACCAGACGTCCGCGTTGGGCTCCGACTTTTCGATCTTCAATTCAAACAAGTATCGGCGGTTCGGTTACACGCTGTTGGGCTCCGCAAATTATCAAAAAGAATACGATGTTGACGATGATGATTTTACCGAACTGCCCAACACCAAAGCATTCGCCTTCAACCCGAAACTTCTCTTTTATTTGAGCGAACAGACGACACTTACGGTTGGCAAGTCAAGTTCTTATCAGGATCGAAAGGGCGGCGACATAATAGCTCTGCGTGGCCGGCCCGATGCGGTCCACCGGTATTTCGAGCGGAATACCTCATTCCGAAATATTTCGACATTCAACCTGAATCACGAATTCGCTGATGGCGGCCGATTGTTCGCAAAGCAGAGCCTTGCGTTTTTTGATCGCGAACTGACCACGCCGAACTATGGCTTCAAAGGCAGCCAGTTCAATTCGTTCACGGACGTTTCTTATGCCCGTCTTTTTGGGAAACACGCCGTGGTTTTTGGGGGCAGTGCGATCTATGACGGATTTCGCGAGGACGCAGCGACAGATCAGCCGCCACGAGATGAAACCCGTGCCTACGGCGGCGTTTTCGTGCAAGACACCGTTGATCTGACGGGCAAGCTGTCAATCGAGGCAGGTTTCCGGCTCGACTTTGCGAAAGATTACGGGGCGTTCGCCCTGCCGCGAGTTTCGGTTCTTTACCGGTTCAATGACCGCCTCGCAACGCGCATCGGGTTCGGTCTTGGCTACAAAACCCCCACTATGTTTACGGAAGATGCGGAAACACTCCTTTTTCGACAGGTTGCCGGTGTTGGCCGCGATCTGGAAGCCGAGCGGAGCACGGGCGGCACGTTCGACATAAATTACCGGGGAGAGATCGGCGAAGAATTTTCTTATTCGCTAAACCAGATGTTCTTTTACACGCAAGTGTCAGACCCGATAATATTGTGGCCCGATGCGAATGCCATCTACCGCTTTTCGAATGCCGCATCGCCTGTTGTCAGCCGGGGTTTTGAGACGAATGCCCGGCTGGGTTACGGGATCGCCAAACTCTTCTTCGGATATACGTACACCGACGCCAAAGCGGGCTTTCTTGCGGGTGACCGCAGGCTGACGCTGCTGCCGCGGCACCGGGTGAACTCTTCCCTGGTCTTTGAAAAACACGAAAGCTTTAAGGCGGGCGCCGAATTCTATTTTGCGGGCAGGCAAACTTTGGAAGACCGCTCGCTGACCCGTTCGACCGCCGAGTTCGGCTTGTTCGGAGAAAAAACTTTCGGCAAGATCAGCCTGTTCATCAACGCCGAAAACCTTACCGACGTCCGACAGGGCCGATATGGACAGGTCGTTATCCCGCCGCTTCAAAACCCGACTTTTGCCGAAATTTACACGCATCTCGAAGGTCGAATTTTTAATGGCGGCATAAAAGTGAGGTTTTGAGCAGAATGCGTTTCTCTTGCAAATTCGAGAGTTCTGGGGGAAAATTGAGTTGTTCCTCATTTGGCGGGTTCGTCTATCGGTTAGGACGCGAGATTCTCATTCTTGAAAGACGGGTTCGATTCCCGTACCTGCTACCAAATAACCCTCAACAAAATACGTTTTTCGACTAATACCGGGCACGATAACGTTCGAGGAAGCTACCGATGCGCCCGATAGCCTCGTGCAGATCATCGACGTTGGGAAGAAAAACGAGTCGGAAATGGTCATGCCGTTTCCAGTTAAAACCTGTGCCTTGAACAATTAGCACTTTTTCTTCGGCCAGCAGATCGCACGCAAACTGTTGATCATCGGCAATCGGGTAAACTTCCGGGTCGAGCCGCGGGAACAAATAAAGGGCAGCTTTCGGCTTTACGACCGACACGCCCGGGATATCTGTCAGCAGATCATATGCGCGGTCGCGCTGGCGGCACAGACGCCCGCCCGGCGCAACCAGATCATCGATACTTTGATGGCCGCCAAGAGCGGTTTGAATGGCAAGCTGGCCGGGCGTATTTGCACACAGCCGCATTGAGGCGAGCATATTCAGACCTTCGACATAATCGCCGGCGCGGCCCTTGTCGCCTGAAACGATCATCCAGCCGGCACGATAGCCGCAAGAGCGGTAGTTCTTGCTCAGGCCGTTAAAGGTAATAAACAGAACATCATCGGCCAAGGAAGCGATGCTCGTGTGCGAATGCCCGTCGTACAAAGTCTTGTCGTAGATCTCATCCGCAAAAACAATTAGCTGGTTCTCGCGGGCAATATCGACAATGGCCTGAAGCGTTTCGTCGGGATATAAAGCTCCGGTCGGGTTATTCGGATTGATCACGACAATGCCGCGCGTCTTCGGCGTTATCTTTCGCCGGATGTCTTCAAGATCGGGCAGCCACTCGCTTGCCTCGTCGCAGATATAGTGAACAGGCTTGCCGCCGGAGAGCGAGACCGCTCCGGTCCACAACGGATAGTCGGGTGCTGGGACAAGTATCTCATCGTCTCCATCAACTAAGGCGTTCAGCGACATCGTAATAAGCTCGGAGGCTCCGTTACCGAGATAAATGTCCTCGACCGTCACGTCCGCGATCTGCTTTTCCTGGCAATAATGCATCACCGCCTTTCGCGGGGCAAACATCCCCTTGCTGTCCGTATATCCGGCGGAATGCGGCAGGTTGCGGATCATGTCCTGCACGATCTCGTCCGGCGGCTCAAAACCAAACGCGGCAAGATTACCGATATTCAGCTTAATAATGCTCTGGCCCTCGTCCTCCATCCGCTGGGCAAGCTCCATCACCGGCCCGCGAATGTCATAGAAAACATCGGCGAGTTTCCTGGATTTGTTGATAGGTTTCAATGGGTCTTGTAGGACTGCAGTATTTGCACGGAGCAAGTGAAAAGTGATAGGTGATAAGTGGAAATCGGCCACGCGCTATCACTTCTTACTTACCACCTGTCAGCTATTCCGAAAATTCTTAAGAATGCCCTCGGTAGGATTCGAACCTACAACCAACAGATTATGAGTCTGCTGCTCTAACCGTTGAGCTACAAGGGCATGAGTTTCAAGTCTAAATTAACGACATTATCGAATCAAGTCATCCTAAATCTTTCCACCACATTCAAAATTGGAACGGCGGGGTTGGTGAGGTCCCTCTCTCCTCATCCGGAATTATCGCGGCACGGTTCATGACGAAAAACATCCCAACTACGCCTAGGATCAGGCAAACTATTTCGAAGATAAACATCAGCCCAAACGCATTTATTGCTGACTTTTCCAATGGCGTTCCGCTGATAAGTAAGTACACGCCGATCCCAAGACCGATAACGAAGGGCAGAATAAACTGGAAGAAAAGGCCGACGCCGATTGTCCGTAGGGTCCATAAGGCCGGGGTTCTGCCCGCATCGACCGCGGTTTTATAAACCTGGATTGCGCATATTACTATGGCTATGATTCCGAGGAGCGTAACAAAAATACCAATCATAATTCTTTCCTGTGACAGTGGTCTCTGGTATGTCTTATGAAATAATGCCTTTAAGTTATCCCTAACATCTGCTATATTTTCGTCTAACTCTTCCGTAATTCCAACAATATAGGTGAAAACTTAATGAGTGCAAACGCTGAGACATTAGGCAATGCCGGCCACGCCGGTGATTTGAACAAACATCCGGTCGGCCTTTACGCCCTTTTTGGAACTGAAATGTGGGAACGTTTCAGCTTCTATTCGATGCTGGCGCTTTTCACGCTTTATCTTCGCGATCCGACCGAAGGTTTTGGCTGGACCGCCGCCGAGGCTACCGGGCTATATGCAAATTATCTAATGTTCGTTTACGCAAGTCCGCTGATCGGTGGGTTTATCGCCGATAGATTTACGGGTTATCGAAAGGCCGTGATGATCGGCGGCTTCTTCTTTATGGCCGGCCACGGTTTGCTATCGATACCGGCGATCTGGGCAGTTTATCTTGCCCTCACCTGCTTGGTTATCGGGAACGGTTTCTTTAAGCCTAATGTTTCGACGATGGTCGGCAATCTCTATCCAGAGGGAAGCCACCTTAAGGATCGTGCCTACAATATCTTTTACATGGGCATAAACGTCGGAGCAATGCTCGCTCCTATCGTAATGGAGATCGTCAAAGCATATTTCGGTTTCCATGCCGCATTTGCGGTTGCCGCCTTCGGTATGGTCATCTCGGTTGCCATCCTCTGGAGATTCAAGAATATAGTCGAAGATCCGAATGCACTCGCGAACAGAAAAGCGGCCCGGGCGAATCAGGCCGCGGACACTGCGGCGACGGCGGTCGATGCTCCTCCGCACGGCATCAGCCATCAAGACGAAGGCGCCGACGCGGCAAATGCACGGGATAAGAATGCCTTAATGAACGCCGTGCCTGACTGGAAACGGGTCATGGCATTGATCGTTATCTTTTTGATCGTCATCGTTTTCTGGATGGTCTTTCACCAAAACGGCTCGACGCTGACCTATTGGGCCGACGACAATACCGCATGGAATGTGACAGGTACCATCTCGAACGCGATCAACCCGATGTGGATCATCATCTTGACGTTCCCGCTGGTTTGGTTCTGGGGCATGCTCGATAAACGCGGAAAGGAACCATCAACGCCGACAAAAATGGCTATCGGCATGACCTTGACCGGTTTATCTTTCTTCGTCTTGTATTTCGCGGCAACCGCGGGCGAAGGAAAGACCTACACTGCCGAACAGATGGCTGGCGGATCTTTCCGAATCAATGAGCGGGTAATGACCAATCTGAAGGCTGACGGAGTTCCGCAGGACGTTCTGGACAAAATTGTGTCGGCAAAAGACGCTGATGGAAAGAACATTGTCAATGACGTTAAATTTTCACCTGTCGAGGCCGATGCCGGCAAACCAGCCGCAAGCGGCGACCAACGCCTTGTAGCCGCTATCGATAGTGTTGCGCCCGGACAAGGCACCCAGTACAAGGACTCGTTCGTCAAACGAGCCTATCTTTTCCAGGTATCGGCTTTCTGGCTGCTTCTGGCCTACGGGATCTTGTCGCTTGGCGAATTGATGCTGTCGCCGATGGGCCTTTCACTCGTATCCAAAGTCGCACCGATAAGAATGCGCGGCCTAATGATGGGAGGCTGGTTCGTCGCGACCGCGATCGGCAACAAGCTGACCATGATCGGCATCTACTGGAGCATCTGGTATCAATCGAGTTTCTTCATCATCCTGGGCTGCATGGCCCTGGTAATGGCGGTCGTGTTGGCAATTCTGCTTCGGCCGCTGAAGAAGGCAATGCCGGGAGTTTGAAGAAGACTGGAGACAGGAGACTAGAGACGAAAGAGAGTGGGCGAAAAAATACTTCGGCATCAGGATTTGATCGTCTATCGAAGGGCTTTTGATTGCGCGATGCAGGTATTCGAGATAAGCAAGTCTTTTCCGAAAGAGGAAACCTATTCGTTAACGGATCAAATCCGGCGGTCGTCTCGGTCAGTTCCGGCCAACATCGCGGAGGCTTGGAGGAAGAGACGCTATACTGCCGCGTTCATAAGTAAATTAAATGACGCGGAAGGTGAAGCCGCCGAAACGCAGACTTGGTTAGAATGTGCGGTCCGATGTTCTTATGTTGAACGGGCGAAGGCTAAAGCTCTCTTTCTTGAGTACGAGGAAATAATTTCAATGCTCGTTTCCATGGCAAACAGTCCACAGAAATGGATTTTGAGGAATGCCGAAAACAGAAAGTGAGACGACAGGTATGTCCACCCTCTGTCTCCCGTCTCTAGTCTCCAGTCTCCCTACTTCTCCAAGCGGCCATAGCTTCCGCGGCGCCGGCGTGCATGATCTCGGGCTTGTGATATTTCCAGTGTTTTTCAAATTCTTCCTCGGAAAGCTCGGACATTTCGGCCCGGCTTTTTTCCTTTAAATAGTTTTCGGCCCAGGCGCGTGTGTCCATATCTTTATTCAACGCGGTACGGGCTCCGTGCATCAAATTATCTCGTTCCATAGTTTTAGTCTCCATATGGTAGATTAAACACCGTGCCAGCGCGTTGGGGCAAGGGCACATGGTTCAGGGAACCTAATTTTATCCACGGAGTTTTGTGTGAAACATAGTCTTTTTGTCTCGCTGATAGTTCTTTCGCTTTTTTCCAATACAATTTTTGCCCAGAGGGCAAAACCGGCCCAGCAGAAACCGAACGCTCCCGCGGCTGTTAAACCGCAGGAGAAACGGCCCGACTACGCCGTTCCGTTCGTCAGCAAAACGCTTTCGAATGGCCTTGAGGTGATCGTACTGCCGGATCCGTCGGTGCCGATCGTGACGGTCGAACTGGATGTCCGAAACGGTTCATTCACGGAATCGCCCGAGTTTCACGGCCTTTCGCATTTGTATGAACATATGTTCTTCAAACCCAATTTCGCCGTGCTGATCCGCGAATGCGAGGGCCAGACGAACCGCTTTTCCCTGCCGCCTATCTGTTCGAGGGCAATGTCCCTGAAACCCAGAGTCGGTGATATTTCCTATCTGCGAGATAGTAACAAACTCAGCATTTTTAATGGTTCGACGCGCGAAGAGATCGTCAACTATTTCTATACAACAACCCGCGACTTTCTTGGATCGGCCATCCGCAATATCAATAATTCGGTCCGCTACCCGACCTTTGACGAAGAAGATTTTGAAAACGAAAAGAAAGTCGTCATCGGCGAGATCGACCGGCTTGAGGCAAATCCTTTCGGCTTTCTCGACCTGACGATGAAGCAAAAGCTATTTTTCAAATACCCGACACGCAAAGATCCGCAGGGAACGCGAGAGTCGATCTCGACCTCCACGATCGAAAAAATGAAGACGATCGGGTCACGTTACTATGTACCAAACAATGCCGCCCTGGTTGTTACCGGCGATGCGAAGCCGGATGAGGTCTTCCGGCTTGCCGAGCAAATTATGGGAAGCTGGGAGCGCCGTAAGGTCGATCCTTTCACGGAGTTTCCGCTGGTCGAACATCCGCCGCTTCCAAAAAGCGAGGCCGTCATTATCGAACGGCCGGCCGATACATTGGCCGATGGCAGCGGAGGTGAGAACGTCTTTGTGAGCCTGGGCTGGCACGGCCCGTCGATCGGCAAAGACGACGCGGCCACCTATGCCGCTGACGTTTTTTCATACATTATCACCCAGCCGGATTCGCGCTTTCAGCGAAATCTGGTCGATTCGGGGCTGGCCGCTTCGGTTAACTTCGGTTATTACACACAGCGAAACGTAGGCCCTATTCAGTTGGTGATGACGACGCAGCCGGAAAAGGCCAAAGCCGCAATGAAGGCCGTTTATCAGGAGATAGGCGCGTTTGCTCAGCCGGATTATTTCACCGACGAAGAACTGGAAAGCGCAAAAACGATCCTTGAAACGAACGACCTGTTCGAACGCGAAAAAGCAACCGAATATGCACATACGCTCGGGTTCTGGTGGTCGTCCACCGGCATCGAATATTTTCGCAGTTATCACGCAAAACTTCGGGCCGTTACACGGGCCGACATCAACCGATATATAAAAACCTATATTCAGGGAAAGAACCACATCGCCCTCGCCCTTGTTTCGGCTAACGGCAAGAAACAAGCCGGATTAACGGACAGCGACCTGATCGGAGGTGCGAAATGAGAATGAACTTCCTTCCAAGATCTGCGGCCGTTTTGACCCTGCTTATTTCTTCGGTTTCGGTCTTTGGACAAGCATCGGGTTCGGACAATCTTGCAGCTCAGGCGGCACTTGTATCGGAATTCGACGTTAACGGGTTGAAAGTTATTCTAAAGCGGCGCCCAAATTCGGCCACGGTGGCGGGCGGCCTGTTTATTCGCGGCGGGGCCCGGAATATCACGGACAAAAATGCAGGGATCGAACAACTGATGCTTTCGACCGCGATCGAAGCGGGCAAGAACATACCGCGTCAGGCCCTCCGGCGCGAACTTTCGAGCAAGGGCAGTGCGATCGGGGCGTCGGTGTCGAACGATTACAGCGCTATCAGTCTTGCTACGACCAAACCGGATTTTTCCCGCGTCTTCGATCTGTTTGCCGAGGTCGTGTTAAATCCGGCGTTTGCCGACGACGACCTTAAACGCAATCGCGACCAATTATTGACCGGACTGCGAGAGTCGGCCGCCGTGCCCGAAGCCGCGCTTGCTACACTCCAGGACCGCATTATTTACGCCGGCCACCCCTATGCCAACGACGTTATCGGAACACCGTCTGCTGTCAGCGGGTTTACAGCGGACGACCTGCGCGCCTATCACAAGAATCTGATGGAAACGCAGCGGCTTCTGTTTGTGTTTGTCGGCGATATCGATGCCGAGCAGCTAAGATCAAAGATCGCATCCACGTTTGGCAAACTTCCGCGGGGCAGTTACAAGGAGCAGCCATACCCGGCGCTCGATTTCTCAAAGGGATCGCTTGATACGATCCAACGTACGCTGCCAACAAATTATTTGAAGGGAGTTTTTGCCGCTCCATCGCTGGATAATCAGGATTATTATGCGATGCGCGTAGCGATGGCTGTCCTGCAAACGCTCGTCTATCAGGAGGTGCGCGGCCGCTTGCAGCTTTCATACGCACCGGATGCAGAAATGGACAGTTTCGCCGCGAACACCGCAAATATTTCCGTTTCGACCACGGATCCGAACGCGGCAACGAGAGCGATGCTTGCTCAAATGAGGTTTCTAAAGGAGCGGCGGTTGAATCAGGAAATGATCGAGGAAGTTGCCTCATTTTTCCTTACCAGGCATTATATGGGCCAGGAAACGAGCGGTGCTCAGGTTGGCGAACTTGCAAAATACGAACTTATCGGCGGCGGCTGGCGAAAGTCGTTCGAGTTTCTTAACGGCGTCCGCTCTGTCACCGGCAGCGACGTTCAAAAAGCAGCCGAGAAGTATATGAAGAATATCCGATTCGTTTATATCGGCGACACATCCGCAGTCGATCGAAAGGTGTTCATCCCACTAGAGTTTTCCGCAGCCAAGTAGTAATTGGCCAATTAAAAGAGGATGTCTGAAAAGTAAAATTTGAAGAATTTGTAACCACGAAAGCGCACGAAAAACCACTAAAAAGGCCTAAAAATTTTCGTGTCTTTTTCGTGTTATTTGGAGGTTAATTTCCTCTTGTTTGACGTCTTAAACATCCTCTTACATTCATTCTAACCGAAATTTACCCATCTTTACTCTTACGCTCCGACGGGACGGGCTTGCTTGGCTCGCTTTTTGACGGTTCGCTCTTTGACGGAGGCGGTTCGCTGCGGGTCGGTGCGCTACGCACCGGCTCGCTCCTGACTGGTTCACTCCTGACTGGTTCGCTGCGTACCGGCTCATTTCTCACAGGTTCGCTGCGTGGCGGCGGGTCGTCACGCTGCTTCCGTGTCTCCACATTCCGTTCAGGACGCACCGGCTCGCTGTTTCTGTCCGTTCGAGGCTTAGATGGCTCGACTCTGGGTTCCGGCCGGACCGGGTCGTCCCCGCGGCCTTGTTTCGAAGGCTGCATTGTCCGTTCGGGCCGGACCGGTTCGTTATTTTCACTGGGGACGGGCGCCCGAGTCACAGCCCCGGTCTTGCGCGTTTGGACCGCATCCTCGACATTACGTTCGGGCCGGACCGGTGACCTGTCGCCAAGTATCTTGGTCTTGAGGAGTTTCTCGTCCATCGGCCCGCCGTCGGCTGTCCTGATCGCCGCTCCGGTCGGTTTAACTTCAGCCGCCCTCCGCGGCTTCTCCGCTTTTATAGCGGTGCTGACCCGGCCATCCAGTTCGCCATACGTCGGCAAGATCCGGCCGGGCTTATTGTCCGCCAAAGCCTTTGTCAATACCGCCTGGGCGTCAGCGGGTGCTGCGGTCGTGAATGTCGTCAAATCGCGCCCGAACGCGCTTAGCGGCGTGCTTACAACACCGCCCGGAGGCACGCGAAGAAGCGGCGGCGTAGCAAACCAAGCCCGCCGGGAATTGTTGTCGGTAAACACCGAGGGGCCAAGCTGTCCCGGAAGTGGGCCGACATATCCAGGTGGTGTCGGCGTAGGCACAGGAACATTTCCGTTTCCGTTTCCGTTTCCGTTTCCGTTTCCATTTCCGTTTCCGTTCCCATTTCCGTTGCCATTTCCATTGCCGTTGCCGTTCCAATGACCGTTACCGTTGCCGCGAGGGCCGCCGTGATGACCACCGCCGCGAGGGCCGCCCCATCCGCCATAATAATAATTGTAGTTGTAATAGCCGTATCCCCGCGGCAGCGGATACCAGCAAATGTTGTAGTTGATAATGGTGAAACCGACCAGCGCCGGCGACCACCAGCTTCGACTGCGGCGTTGAAAACCATATGGCGTCCAATACCAGGAACCGTTGTCATAGAACCAGCGGCCATGATGATATGTTGCCCAGCCCCACGGCTCATCGTTTACCCATGTCCAGCCGTACGGAGGCACCCATCGCCACTGGCCGTAACGATACGGTGACCAGTTCACATAGCTGCTGATTGCCGAGCGATGAGGCTTCCATACGTAGCCGTATTTTCGCGTATAAACCCATTGGCCATAATCCTTTAGATCTTCGGCTCCGTAAATGTCCTGATCGTAGTAAGTATCGAAATGGGCATCCTTTAGCAGCCGGGCTATAGTCGCGTCACGGTCCAGAGACCAGGTATCGAACTCATCGACAAATCTCGCGACGTCATCGGTTTCCCATTCACCCGAAAGCGGCCCCTCCAACTTGATCGTTGCCGTCCGGCCGTTCTTTAGCGTGAAGCCCGAATTTTCGGCATAGACGCGGGCCTCACCGTTATTGGTAACGCTTACCCGCACATCGGAAGAACCGGCCCTTCCGGCGTCGATGCGGTACATACCCGGCTTTTGGATCGCCACCGTCGTTTTTGGTGCATCGATCTCAAAAAAAGAGGTGTCCTTGTCAAACGCCGTCAACCGGACGTTAATGTTTCCCTCGGAAAGACTGAGTGCGACGGCCCCGTCCTGCAGGCCGACGAATTTAAGATACGAACTCTCGGCAAGCCTGATATGCGAATAGGCGTTTAGCTGTATCTCCAATCTTCCGCCGGCATCGGTCGTTATCTCGTCACCCTCGACGATCGGAAGATTCAGCACGGCTTTTTCCCAATCCTGGCTTCCTTCTCTCTTGATCTGGACATTGCCGCGAATAAAGCTGATTCGCGACACCCTGGCCGTAACATCCGGCACCTCGTCATCGATGTCGTCACCGAAGACCGCCACGCAAAAAAACAGCGGCAAGACCAATAAAATCGACCAAAAGACCTTTTTCATGGAACGCATAACGTTTCCCCTCCAATTTTTACTTTTTAGCGCCGGGAAGAGAAGCCGGTTGGACCGCTTTGTGCCGACTGTTAAATAAGCTGGCTTGCAAAAAGCATACCCGAAGTTTTTACAGAGTAGTCTGCGTGAAAACGGTGGTTTTGCTATCATCCTCGGACCTCTTTGGCAACGAAATCGTGCGCCCGTACATCGTCTTGCCTACCAAATCGTGCAAGCTACCGTTAGGCAATGACTTTCGGCGGGCAGCGCGCTCAGGTCCCGATTGCATAAGAAACCTCTCAAAAGGTAAGCTTCCGGTTATTTTAAGGTAAAATGAATTATGAAAATTATCAAAACAATAAGCGTTACGTTGCTGTGTATGGGTGTTCTTGCGGGGGCGATGTCTGGACAGAAGGCGGCCTCATCCAAGCCCGACCCGGCAAAGGGCGTCCGCGATTCTTTCGAACGCCTTCTTGAAGGGATCCGTCAGGTCGATGCGAAAAAAGTGATGGACGCCTATGAGAAAAGCCCGCGGACGCTTTTCTTTAACAACAACGGGTCGGTCACGCTCGGTTGGGACCAGATGAACAGCAACCGCGAATCAAGCTACGCCAAAATAAAAGATGTGACCCTTGATGTCACAGGTGTGCGTGTTGAAATGCTCGGCCGTACAGCTGCGTACGTTTCATGTAAATGGAAACAATCGCAGGTTTACGACGGAAAACTTGAAGATGCCTCGGGCAGAATGACGCTCGTCTTTAAGCTTATCGGCAAGGATTGGAAGGTCGTCCACCTTCACACGTCGCCGGACAATCCGCCGGCAACGCGACCTGTTCTGGATTCCGAAAGGACTCAGCCTTCGACTGTTCAATAAATACGGAGACGCGTCTAAAAACAAAAGGGCCGCCCGTTCGGACAGCCCTTTCCCCGTTTAGAATACAGGCAAATTAAGCCGGCACTTTGCTGCCCGGATAGCTTGCCCCAAGCTTTACGTCTTCGCCTTCGGCCAGCGAATTGACGAGCTCGAAATGAAAGTAATCGAACTTGTCGGCTACCGGCTGTTGTACACGCTTGTCGTACATATCGCGTGAGCGGTCGATGGCTTCGCGAAGCCTGTCATACAGATCACCCGATGAGCGTCCGTCGGCTACTTTCTGTTCGTTATACAGCTTGATCTCGGATACCAGAAGCCGTGCGAAGCGGCGTGCATCGTTGTGCAGACGGCGTTCGCCTTCCGGTACCTCGATCGGCAGATCGACGTTTCGGTCACGATATCTGGTGCGCTCAACCTGGGCTGATGCAACCTCCGCCCAGGGTTCGGCGGGGGCAGGAGCAGGTGAGCCGTTTCCGCTTTCAAAGGAATGATCTGGCTGCGGCGAATATTCCGCGGCAGGCTCAGCGGCCTGCTCGCCGATCACTTCGGGAAATTCTTCTTCAACAACCTCAGCTGGCGTTTCGTCATAAACGACAGATGTCTCAACAGTCTCGACAACCTGTGGTTCCTCGACAGGCTCGAAATAAGTTACCTCTTCGACCGGGCTGAAACGTTCGAACGCGGGCGGTTCTTCTACGGCAGGTTCCACTTCCGCGACCGGCTCATGTTCGACAACGGCATCTTCCTCGGCAAATACCTCGCTTACGACCTCAGACGATTGATCCTCAACTACCTCAACGGGATGCTGAACTTCGAATTGAGTCTCTTCAAATTCCGCCGGGGCCTCATCGAATGCGGCAGGTGCCTCATATTCTTCGACGATCTCGACCGGTATCGGAGTTTCACCGTATGCCGGTTGGTCATCAAGCGGTGTCTGGTATCCGGGTGAATCGTAGTCGTATTCCTCAGCTGGGTGTTCTGTTTGTTCAAACTCAGCCACCGGAGTTTCTTCCGGCTGTACTTCTTCCTGACCAGGTTCCTCAACTTCTTCGTGGACCGGTTCCTCTACGGTATGTTCTTCTTCCTGAAAGGGCTCTTCTACATCATGGACGGGCTCTTCCGCATAATCTTCGGCAGAAACAGGCTGACTTTCGACGTGCTGCGGAACCGCGGCCGGCTGTACAGCGGCGGCGGCAAGCTCGACGGTCAGGCCGGCCACACGGACAAGCGTCTCAAGGGCCTCCGGATTCAGTACAACACCCTCATCGCCGTAATCGGCGTAAAGGACCGCGACGCCGCGACCACGAGCAACAAGCGGTATCGCGTACATCCGGTCGGGATTTCCAAAGTGCAATGCATCAAGGAAAACACGGTTATCCTGATGTGCACCCGCTCCCCCGCTGGTGGTTCCTAGCGAACCTATAGCGTCGGCAAGTACCGTGTCTTCCGACATCGGGAACTGAAGTTCACGAACGGTTGCTTCGTCGACGGCGGCTTCGTCGCCAAACGCGCGCCAGCCGACAAAATGCTCGTTCTTGACGATAAAGAAAACGCCTCTGGGTGCAAAAGCAGACGCGCTGTCAACCAATGCTTTCAATATCTCCGACTGCGAGGTTTTGCTGCTGATCTCATTGATCGCGTCACGCAGCTTGTCAAACTCGGCCACCGGGGCCGACGCCTCTTTCAATTTTTCAGCCTCGCCGATCGCGACGGCGGTGAGCGTCGCCCCCTCATCGCGGGCGAGCCGCAGGTGCTCGATAACCGACTCATTGAAGGCCTCGCCGAATTGAACACCGGTTTCAAAGCGCTGGACAAGTTTGCGAACTGCCTCATCGGTTTGAGATTTGTGCTTCTCGAACTCGGTTTCGAAATTCTTTTGAAACTCGGATGCCTCTTGCCGCAGCTCGGCAAGGAATCCTTTAAGATAACTTTCGAATTCAGCTCTCAAACTAAGTTCGAGTTCTTCACTATTCACTGGGGTATCTCCTCCAAATTTGAAATACGGTATGAAAGATGCGGGTCGCGGCAGGCCTTACAAGGAAAGAAAATCGGGCGTTTGCAGCAAGTTGGCGTTAGGCACCAATTGCCACCAATACAAAGTATTACGGATTTTACCGCACTATGTCAAGAATTTCTTGCAGGCAGCTGATCGGCCGAAACCTTCACCCGCGGATTATATCGCGAAATAATACCTAAACTGCAAGCACCGTGATGTCCGGATCGATCTCTTCCCTGATCATGTTCTCGATGGCCATCAGCGTTCCCGTTAGCGAGCTTGGGCAGCTGCCACAGGCACCTTCGTAGCGGATCTTTAGTGTCGAATCTTCAAGCCCGATCACCTCAAGCCAGCCGCCGTCACCGGCGAGATAGGGCCGGATGCGGTCATCCAGCAAAGCATTTATTTCAGCGATCTTCGGGTCATCGTTCGCAGCGGCCGCGATCGCACCGCCGACAGCTGTGGCCGCCGCTCCACTACCGTTTCCGTTTGTTGAACCGACCGATTCGGCAGCTCTAATGGGCACGGCAAGAGTTGGCAGGATATCGTCCCACTCAACATCATCGGTCTTTTCGACGGTTATCATCTTGTCCATATAAAAAACGGACGCGACATCGCCGACGTCAAAGAGCGATCTTGCCAAACTGTCTTCCGCTGCCGCCTCGGCATTCTTGAACGAATGCGAAGTTCCGTGCGAAACGGGTTCCTTCAAAATGAATTTTACCGCGTTCGGGTTCGGCGTTTCCTGTATGTCTGCTATCTTTGGCATTACTAGCTAAAATTCGATCTCCATCTTAATGATTGATAATCATTACATTTTTGTCAACATTAGCCCACATAACATCCTTCTGACCGCGCACACGATGCAAAGCATAAAGAACCGGACACGCCGGCCAAAAAGCCATCGCGTATCCGGTCCGTGATCTCTCAGACTTATCTATTTGCGGGCCTAAATCGACCTGCTCGTCCAAGATTACTCAGTGATGTGGATCTCTTCCGTTTTGTTAACCTTTCCCGAGAGGAACATGCCGCCGAAAACAAGCGTCAGGACGACAAATAGAATGATCCCGACAAGCCATAACGTGCCGCCGCTTCCCCTGTACTGATAAAAAGACAACGCCGCGAGGATAAGAGAACCAAAAGCCAATAAACCATTAAGCGCACCCTTCACAAAAATCACCTCCGATCGTCGAAAAAAGGCTCGAACTTACTAAGTTTAAAGGTGACCTTCAGTACTTTGACAGCAATCGCCGCGAAAGTGCCTCAAATCTACCCGTAAGCTTTTTCAAACTGTCATATCTGAAACGCGCCTATAGTAACCCCATTATTGGTTAAAGGCAAGTCTCATTTTGACCGTAATAGAGTTACGGAATCGGATTTATCAATGTTTCAATATCTTTCAACGTCGCCGAAACGGTTCGCGGAAGGCCCTGAAAATCATTTTCCGCCGATGCGGGCGTCCAGCGTTCGCTGTTAAACATTGCAAACACCGCGTTCGGATGCCCAGCCCCGATCTCCAATACCAAAAGCCCGTTCGGCTTTAGGAACATGGGCGACGATTCAATAATTCGCCGGATCACTGATAACCCGTCTGCCCCGCCGCTCAGTGCAATTTTCGGCTCGAAATCCTTCACGTCCGGCTCAAGATCGGCCAATTCCCCGATAGCGATATAGGGGGGATTGGCCACGATGAGATCGAATTTCTCCCCATCCTCCAATGCCCCGAACAAGTCTGACCGGCGCAGGTCAAACCTTGCGGAGACCGAATGGCTGGCCGCATTCTCGTTAGCGACCGCTATCGAGTGCTCAGATATTTCAAGACCGACCGCAGTTACATCGGGCAAATTGGCAAGTATCGAAACCGAAATGCACCCCGAACCGACGCCCACTTCACAAAACCGTGGTTTACCGCTCGCTGGCAGAAACTTGATGCACTGCTCAACCAACATTTCCGTCTCAGGTCGTGGTATCAGGACTGCGGGCGAAACCTTGAAATCTAAGCCGTAAAACTGCTTGCTGCCTGTGATGTAGTGAAATGGCTCGCGGCGGGAGCGCCGATCGATGAACCCCGCATAGCGATCCCTCCCGGCCTGGTCGGGCAAATACTCAGGATGCGCGACGAGAAAGGTGCGGTCGAGACTCAAAGCAAACGCAAGCAATGCCGCCGCTTCGCGCCGCGGCTCGGAAATGCCGGCCGATGCCAACGCTTCGGTGCCTGAATCAATCAGCAACGCGACATCGTCCATTGCCTCACCTCGCGCCATCGCCGCGGAAAACCGCGGGCATTGTAAGTAAAATGATCTTCAAATCCAGCCACAGCGACCAGTTCTCGATATAAAAAAGGTCGATCCGGACCATTTCCTCAAAAGTCAGGCGATTGCGGCCCGACACCTGCCAAAGACCCGTAATGCCGGGCTTCATATCCAGCCGCTTTCGGTGCCAAATGTCATATTCCTCAACCTCGTAGGGAATGGGCGGCCTCGGCCCGACAATGCTCATATCGCCTTTTAAAACATTCAGCAACTGCGGCAGTTCGTCAAGGCTCGAACGCCTCAGCCGCCGCCCGAACTTTGTCACACGCGGGTCGTCTTTGACCTTGCCAAAAACCGGGTTGTCACCGTCGCCGGCATTGGCGTCTGCCTTTCCCACGATGTTCTTTTGATATGCCTCGCGATGCAGCTTTTCGTCTGCATCCGCTGACATGGTCCGGAACTTAAAACACAGGAAAACACGGCCGTCCATGCCGACGCGCTCCTGACGGAAAAGGACCCGCCCCTTCGAATCGAATTTAATGAGAATAGAAATTGCCAGCCAAACCGGTGCAAGCACAAGGAGGCCAAAGATCGATATGACAATATCGGAAAGCCGTTTGATAAAACGCTGCGTATCGGACAGCGGCTCGCGAAACAGCCGCACCATTGGCAGTACTCCGATCTGCTCAACGCTGGTCTTTTGCGGGAGCAGATTGAACAAACTTGGAGCAAATCGAAATTCGACGCGCTGGCGGCGCCCTATCTGGAGCATCGATTCGAATAAATGTTCGCTTGCAACAGTGTTGTCGGTAATAATGACCTCTTGGATCTCAAGATCGCGGATAAGGCCCGCGAGGTCGCCCAAATTCCCAAGTACCGGAATGGACGTTTCCTTTTCAAACTCCTCCATCTGCATCCGGGTCCCGTTTCCACCGTCAATAGTGCCGATAACGCGATAACCAAGTTCACGGCGTTCGCCGAGTTCCCTGATCGTTTGGCCCGCTTCTGCATTTGTTCCAACAAGCAGCGTCGGCAGCAAATTGATGCCGCGCACCCGAAACCTTGACTGGATAACCCTTAAGCCGAGGTGCAAAGCAGTCAGCAGAATAAAAGCAAATAGAAAATCCAGAACGAACACACCACGAGAATAGGAAAATTCCCTGAACGCGAACCCGCCCCTGAACAGGAAGGCCCACGCAACGATCAAAAGCGACCCCACAGCCACTGCCTTAAAGATCTTGATACTCTCCCGCGCGTATGAAAATGCCCCCTGAAACCTGTAAACGCGCTGATACCACAGCATTCCCAGCCTGATGAGAACAGCAAAGTAGAGAATGCCGGCGTACGGGACAAAGTCTTTCGACCATGCCCACGCGGTTGCAGAAAGGATAGGGTCGCCCTGACGAACGGTGAACGAAAGGATAAAGCTGACAAACGCAACAATCGCGTCCGCGGCAAAGACGGCCGCAACCACCGCCGGCATGACCCAACGAGGAACACGGGCCGGTACCGGCACACTACGCGCCTTTACGGTTTCATCGATCACGGTTTTTCCTTTCGCACTTTGCAAAGGTCAGCTTCTAGAGATCAAATTTACCCAGCCGTGGAGGAAATGATAGCGAAAAATCACCCGACTCATTTGAAAGATTCCGGTTGAAATAGGGGTCTCGATCGAACATATCGCCCCATTTATTTTTTAGCGCTTCCAACTCCGTTTGCTCAACAACACGCGGCATGGATGTCTGAACTATCTCAGCCCAGGGCGTCCAAACCGCCGGAAATCCTTTTTCGCGCAAGGTCAGGCATAGATCGATGTCCGCGCCGGTCTCGGGAAAATTCTCAGCGTCGAAACCGCCGATACTCTCGAACACATCCTTGCGGATGATTAAGAACTCGGACGAAACGGCGGCAACATTCCGCGCGACGTGAAGGCGTTTTAGGCTGCAAATAGTTTCTTTATGAGCACCATAATGTGCCCGCCCCAGGCCATCATTTATGCCCAATATCAAGCCGGCGTGTTTAATACGCTCATCCGGAAAAACCACTTTACCTCCAACGGCACCCGCCTCCAGCCGCAGGGCGAGGCCGACCACCTCGCTAAGCCAATCACGATTTCTAATATTGGTCGATCCATCCACGAAGCAGATAACGCTGCCCGAACTTTCTCGCACGGCAGAATTCAGCATCGCGAAATGCGAACCGGGCTGGTGATCGAGGACTTTGACTCTTTCGTTCTTCGAAACGACATCCACCGCTCCTTTGGAAATGAGGAGCAGCTCAAATGGTTCATAGTTCGTCTTTTCCAAAATGCCGACCAATTGGCCGACATCGACATCTTCGGCCAGCGCCGCAATCACACTCACAAGCGGACGGGGTTCTGTAATTTCATAAGCGACACGGTGAAGCTGGCGGAAACCCGCGGTAGATCTTGCACGCACTCCTTTTCGCTCGAAATGCTCATTTATCGCGTCACGCGCCCGGGCGTGGGCATAGGCCTTTTCATCTGAACCAAGAGCCACCGAACCGCTGATCGCCCGCCAGTGATACAGCACATGAGGTATGTGAAAAATATTCCCGGCCGGTATCTGTTCCGAAAAGCGAAGGGCGAGATCGTAATCCTGGCTGCCTTCAAAGCCGACGCGAAATCCGCCGATCCTTTTCAGGATGCTCGTTCTGTAAACCGACAGATGATTGACGAAATTCATCGAATGTAAAAGATCCGGGCTCCAGTCGGGCTTAAACTTTGGCGAATGCCTGCGGCCGTTCCGGTCCATCATATCTTCGTCGCTATAGATCATATCCATCAGAGGGTGCGAATTGACGACCGCCGCGATCATAAAAAGAGCGTGCCTCGCCAACTCATCATCATGATCAAGCAACGCGGTGTATTCACCCGACGCCAATTCAAGCGCCGAGCTCGATGCGGCTGAAATGTGCCCGTTACTATTGCGAAAAACCGGTTTTATTCGCGGGTCCAAAGCAGCGTATTCTTCAAGAACCTTCTTAACATGCGATTTGGTCGAGCAGTCGTCTGCTATACACAATTCCCAGTGTGGATAAACCTGATCGCGAACGGAGTCGATGGCCTGCCTAAGCCATTTTTCGTCAACATTGTACACCGGCATCAGTACCGAGATCAGCGGCCTGCTTGAAAACTCTTCGATCCGCGACCAAATGATGTCCAGGTCCTCGTTTGTGAGCGTGTCGTTTTGGCTGATCCATTCCTGATAACGGCGGTTGGAGGTAAGTAGATTCCACTGCGAAAGGACTTGCCGGTAAAGACCGCCGAATCCGCTTTGATTCAATACCCGCCACGTTTTTTTTGCCTTTGCGATCACGATCGTTTGGCGCCGTCGCGGCCCGCGAGTCTTGAAAAAAGAGCTTCGTACCTGCTGGAGATGGCGTCCCAACTGTATAGTTTCCGAACGCGCTCCTGTCCTGCTAACCGGTATTTTTCCAAAATGGAGCCCTCGCTGATAATTAACTTAAGTTGGCCCACAAGATCTTCCTCATCGGTGAAGATCATGGCCGCATCTCCGACGACCTCGACATTCTCGGGCGTTCCGTATGCAAGAACGCAGTTTCCATAGCCCATCGCCTCGATCAACGCCGGGTGCGTTCCGCCGACCTCGGTCGCGTGAACATAGGCATAAGCATTTTGCTGCAACGCCTTGTAACCCGAACCGAACACAAAGCCCGTAAAGATGATACGCTCATCGCCCTCCGCGAGGCCGATGAGTTTTTTCTTATATTCGTCCGCATACGGGGCATCACCGACGATTACCAGTTTGAGATCCGTCTCGACCTTTTTGAAAGCTTCGATGACCATTGCGGCGTTATTTTCGGGTTCAAGCCGCGAAACATACAGCAGGTATTTCTGAGGCTCCAGGCCATGCTCTTCGATCGCCGCCGGATCGAGTTTTCGTTCCACATTCGCGCCATACGCGATCATCGTCGATAATTTGCCGTATTCCGTCAGATAGTAATCCTGGATCACCTTCGCGTCGGTAACAACTTCGGTGGCAAACCAGACTGACGCCCTTTCACCCACGCGGTAATAAAGGCGGCCCAGCCAGTTCCACTTTTTTCGCTTCCGTTCAAGCCCGTCCACGTTGACCGCAACCGGAGTTCCCGTCCACGTCAATATCGGGATAAACGGTGAGTTCGCGGCGTTGCAAATCAGGACGGCATCAAACCCTTTTGTCACGGCGTTTAGTGCCGAAAGAAATGTGTGAACGATCGTGTCGAGGTATTTGTGCCTTATTGTAGGCAGGACTTTCAGTTTTACACCCCTATATTCATTCAGCTCGCCGCTTACATGATGCGACCGGCAATAAACCGTAACGTCGTGCCCCCGCGCGGCAAGCCGTGTCGAAAGCTCCTCAGCAAACGTTTCAAAACCGCCGTAATTTGCCGGGATGCCCCGCGTGCCGAGAATTGCCAATCGCATCATTTAGGTCCACAGCCTGGACGGCTTTTCCAATGTTTCAAGATAGGTTATTGGGGTTTGAGATTCAAGATTGCTCTGCAATACTGTGGACACCGCTCATGATCGATATCCTAATGTCCACATATAACGGTGCCCCGTTCCTCGCCGAGCAGATCGATTCGATCCTCGAACAGGACCACCGGGAATTCCGCCTGCTGATCCGCGATGACGGTTCCACGGACGACACCATTAAAATATTGGCGAACTATGCCGCCGCGGAGCAGAGAGTGGTTTTGGTAGAAGACGATCTTGGCAATCTTGGTGCTTCGCGTTCGTTCATCGAGCTCATCTCACGCACGGAAGCTGATCTTTTTATGCTTTCAGACCAGGACGATGTGTGGCTGCCGGACAAGATTTCTCGTACGCTCGCAAAGATAATCGAGCTTGTCGAGGCGAACGGCTATGATAAGCCGCTGGCCGTATTCACCGACTTAACCGTTGTAGATGAAGATCTTGCGGTGATAAATGAATCGTTCTGGGCGTACCAAAAGCTTGATCCTTCGATCTCGCTCGACTGGAAGATGCTGCTTGCTCAAAATGTCGTCACCGGCTGCACGCTAATGATGAACAAACCGGCGAAGTACGTGATCCTGCCGTTCGCAATTCCCGAAATGATGCACGACCACTGGATCGCCGCAAACGTGGCAAAGGCGGGCAGGATCGCCTACATCGCCGAACCTACCGTGCTTTACCGGCAGCACGGCCGAAATGAGGAAGGAGCGCAGGCGGCGGGCATCGCCTATCTGGCGTCGAAGTTACCGTTCGGTTGGAGAACTCTGTCCCTCTATCGGCGGGCGGCAAAACATTTTGGCGGTATATCGGCCGGCGAGTTGATCAAACACAAGGTTAAATTGAATCTTAAACGTCTTTCCTGACCCGCGGGAATTGCCCTTTTTTCCGATACGCAAGATAATGAACTATCGGATGAAGTTTCTTTCTGACATTAGATTGCTCCTGCTCGCCGTTTGGCTCGGCGCCGCCGTATTCTTCATCGGCGTGGCGCAGAGTTCGTTTGCCGTTTTGCCAAGCCGAGAGCTTGCCGGCTCGGTCGTAAACCGGACGCTGATGATCTTGAATTTCAGCGGCCTCGGGATATCGGTGCTGCTGATATTGATGTCGCTGATCGGGCGGAAGGGTTTGAGCCGCTTCTGGACGTGGACCGAGCGTTTCCTTTTGCTCGTCGTGGGTGCGGCGTGTGCAGTCGGACAATTTGTTATTGCTCTCTGGCTGCAGTTTACAAAAGCCCAGATGGGTGGAAAGCCAATCGACGAGATCGCGGCGGACGACCCGCTTCGCATTCAGTTCAACAACTTACACTCCTATTCCGAGTGGGTCTTGTTAGCCGGAATGGTCGCCGCCCTGCTTGCGTTCTTCATCATCGCAAACAGAAGGCCGGGCGCCGCGGCCGCGGCCAAGTCGGGCACAACGACAAACGACCCGTTCGATTTTTCAAAAGAGTTCGTAAAGAAATAAAGACCGTATGGAAATCATCGAGAACCTTTCCAGCTATTCAGGCCGCATTTCCCGTTGGAATGGCGACGAACGCCTTTCCGGTTATCCGTTCGTTGAAAACGTAAATGCACCGTTCACTCCGGTCCGGCGTGCCTTGCCGATGCTGAATCTCGCCTTGATATCGACAGCCGGTGCGTATATCGACGGTACTGAACCGTTTGACCTGTCGCTGCGTGATGGGGAATCGGGCTTTCACGAGATTCCGGTCGAGGTCGAAGCATCCGATCTGCGTTACGCGGCGAAAGGCTATGACCCGACCGCCGTCAAACAGGACCGGAACGCCCAAATACCCGTTGAGCGTCTGCTTGAATACGAGGAAAACGCGGTGATCGGCAAACTGAACAGTGTTTGGTGGAGCACCAGCAGCTTTATCCCGAACGGCCAGGTCGTTGCGGAGGAGCTGGCACCGAAGCTCTCCGAACGGCTTGCCCGGTATGAGGTGAACGCCGCGCTCATCGTTCCCGCGTCCCGTCTTTGCCACCAAACTGCCGGTTTGATCGCCCGCCGGATCGAAATGGACGGCATTCCGACGATCGTTGTTTCGGTCGATAAGCTTGCCGTCGAACGCGTCCGCCCACCGCGATCAGCCTATTATGAAGGCGAATTAGGAACCGTTGTCGGCCCCGCCGGCTGGCCCGAATTTCAACTTCGTGTGCTCGACGAAACCTTGCGGAACATGGAAACCTTCGACCAGCCGGGGTTGAGAAAACTGGCCGTCGATCTTGAATCAAAGGTCGAGGCCGCCCGCGGTGAAAGGTAATATCGAGGACCACTGTCCCGGTGCTTTTCGGTTTACACCATTTCAGGACCATGGCCTGGTAAAGATGCCCGTACCAAATGACCTATCGAAGCGTTCCAATGGAACGCTGACTTGTCCATAGTGGGACGGGTTAAGTGCTTGCAGGTATTAAGGTTACAGCCAACAATCGTCCCAGTTAACAATTACAAAGACGCTAAGTGGAACGATTTGGTGTAAGTAGCTGTATTTGCAGCATTTAACCAATTCACACAGCCGCTAACACTATCTTCGACGACGCCTCAGATACCTTGGGCGAAAACGCGAAAAATTCTGTAAGATTCCATCGTGGCCGGAGTTCGATCACGAGCAAGCCCTCCCTTCAACCAAGGCCAAATGACGTCTTGTGCCGATAGGCGTTCGGCCGGCGTTCGGGCCGCGTTCCGTCAATGCTCGGAACGTGCAACCCGTTGAAATCATTTAGCTTATGCGTTCCAAAAGGCGAAATTCTGCCGATTCTCAAAAACTTTTCGTTTCGCGATCCGGCGATTTTTCGACGAACTTATTATCAAAGAACTACCGAACTAAGCGTCCGGGGCGAAATTCATCTAACTCTCAAAGATCCTGCGGCGAATAGGTCTTCGCCAGCCGAATTGATCTTATCAGTTTGTTGCGTATGTAGTCACTAATATTATAGATGGCACAACGAGAATCTGGAATTCACGCGAGGTGACCAGGAAACAGGCCCGTGCTTTGAGACACTAAAAGTTCGTTCCCATGACACTACCGAGAGTCGATAAGCCTTCCTTCAAGGAGCCGCAAAGATCTGCGATGTTGCGTGGATTGTCAGAATGTTGCGTGTGAAACGCCTGCCGAGAGCTAGATACATCGAAATATCCATTGACACGAATTGTTCCCAGGACAATAATATTCTCGTCTAATTCCCGAAGTTATATGTTTAATCGAGGTCTCCCAATCGAAAGCATCGACTTACAAAAGTAATCGGAGCGTTTCGTTTGCGGTACTGCTTTGATCGGTCATGAAAACTGTTCAAAAACTTGAAATTGCTTTTGGAATCGCGACTTTATTTTCTACAACTGCATATTACGGACTCGTTATTTTGCCGCTTGCGAAATTTTATTACCAAAAGGAATATGATGGTGAACTCTATTTTTCTCTCGTCGGCGGATTCCTACTTGTAGTTTTACCCGGCATCCTTAGGGGATTAGGAGCTTATTTATGGGCTTCTAAGAAAAGCTCACTAGGTTTCGCGGCCATCATGCTTGGTGGAACAATTACCGCACTATACTTCGGAGCTTACCTTTTTACCGGAGCAGTATTTTATTACCACGGTCGTGTTCTTGGCCTAATAGCAGCATCGCCATTTCTTTTCGCGACTCTAACTCTCGTTTTCGCATTTCGATGTCGAAAACTGTTTCTATCTCCGAATTAAGTTGATAATTTATTGCGGGGGCTTTGTTATACGCGAATGTTTCAATAAAGGGTCTCCCAATCGATAGCATAGACCTAGAAAATTTAATCGGAGCATCGTTTGCCGAACGACTGTAATCGACCACGGGAACTGTTCAAAAATTGGAAATTGTTGCGGGTCTTGCGGCTCTCGTATCGACGTTTGCACATTTTTGCTTGTATTGGGTGCCGTTTGCTAAGTTTAAATACGATAGTTACGGTACGATCGAAGCCGTTGCGGCTCTACTTCTAAGTTCTCTAATGTTTCTATTACCCGCAGCCCTGACGGCCGCCGGGGCTTACTTTTGGGCCACCAGAGCAAGTTGGTTAGGATTCGGCGCCGGTATCGATCTTTGGCTTCTTCACGTTTGCCGGTGCGACGCTTTACTTTCAAGGGTTCGTTACCTTCTTGCCAATACTAATATCACTGATTTTTTCAATCCTGACGGTTGTTTTTGCGTTTCGGTGCCGCTTGCTGTATTTATTTCCGAATTAGATTGCAACTTTATGGCGGCGAACGGGAGGAATAACTTTTACCTATTGCCCTCACTCGGAAAGTTAAGAAACTCACATTTCTAATCTATCTCCTTCACAGTCTTTTGTTGTGCGCGCATGTGTCAATAAAGAGAATCCAGGGCCAGGCCCGCGATGTTGCGAAATCATAAAACTGGCCCCGTGCTTGAACCAACGAGCTTGGCTCGAAGCGTTGGCCTTGCGTCTGGTGGGGTTTCCTTTACAATCCGTGTATGCCAGTTGGTTATTTTAGCCTGATTTTGCATGCGCATCTGCCGTTTGTGCGGCATCCGGAGTATCCCGCTTTTTTGGAGGAGGATTGGCTATTCGAGGCGATAACCGAGGTCTATCTTCCGATAATATTTATACTTCAGAATCTGCACGAAGCGGGTGTAAGGCCGCGGCTGGCGATAAATGTTTCGCCGCCGCTGTGCGAGATGCTTGCGGACAAGCTGCTTGAGGAGCGGTACACGGCCCATCTTGAAAAACTGCTCGAACTGGCCGGGAAGGAAGTTGAGCGCACGAAACGCGAGGCGGTCGAATTTTACGACGTGGCAAAGATGTACGTCGATAATTTGAGCGCTTCGCTCGACCTTTGGAACAACCGCTATGGGCGGAATCTGGTCAACGCCTTTCGCGAACTGCAAGAAGAAGGTGTGATCGAGATAATTACGTGCGGTGCGACGCACGGGTTTTTGCCGTTGATCTCGACGCCTGAATCGCGGCGGGCGCAGATCGAGGTCGCGGTTGCGAATTACAAGAAACATTTCGGCCGCCAGCCCCGCGGAATATGGCTGCCCGAATGCGCGTATGAGCCGGGGATCGAAGATCTATTAAAAGACGCGGGCATCGAATACTTCATCTCGGACACGCACGCCATCCTTTACGGCGACCCGCGGCCGAAATACGGCGTTCATGCTCCGGTCGCATGCCCGAACGGCACGGCGGTTTTTGCCCGCGACCTGGACACAAGCCAGCAGGTCTGGAGCGCCGAGGTCGGTTATCCGGGCAGCGATGTTTACCGCGAATTTTACCGCGACATCGGCTGGGACCTGCCGCTCGATTACCTGAAGCCTTACCTTGACGAAGAAGGCAACCGCAAGCACCTCGGGCTTAAATATCACCGCATCACCGGCAAAAATACGCCGCAGCAATTGAAGAAGCCTTATGTGCCGGCCCTCGCCCGTGAAAAAGCGGCCGAGAACGCGATGCACTTTATCGGCGAGCGGATAAAGCAGGCGTACAAGCTGCGTGACGCGTTCGACGGGCATCCGCCGCTGGTCGTATCGCCTTACGACGCCGAGCTTTATGGGCACTGGTGGTTTGAGGGGCCGCAGTTTATCGATTTCTTTTTTAAGAAACTGCATTTCGATCAAACCGAGATCGAGGCCATCAGCCCCGGCGATTTTCTCGATTCGGGAATGCCGATCCAGATTCAGCAGCCGACCGCTTCGTCGTGGGGCGAGAACGGCTACTACAAGGTCTGGATAAACGAAGGAAATTCGTGGATGTACCCGTATCAGCACGACGCTGAGCGGCGGATGACGGCGCTCGCGGATAGGTTTTGCGACGCGGAAAGCACGGGAAGCGGAGACGCGGCGAATTCGGAGGACTCCGCGTCACCGCGTCACCACATCCCCGCGTCACGAATATTAAATCAGCTCGCCCGCGAACTTCTTCTCGCTCAATCCAGCGACTGGGCGTTTCAGATCTATCAGGGAACGACCGTCGAATATTCGTCGCGGCGGTTTCAATCGCACATTCACCGCTTTGATCTGCTGGCGACGATGCTCGAAACCGGCGAGGTGAATGAGAAGCTGCTGGCCGAGATCGAATCGCGCGACAATATTTTTCGCGAGATAGATTGGCGGGTTTATGCGTCCGAGACGAAGCGGGCAACAAACTGAAGTTTGTTGGACTTTTGCGGGGAGAACAAAAAAAGAGGCCGCCCTTTAAGGCAGCCTCTTTTTTCCTAACTGATGAACCGGCTTTTAGTGAGTGTTGAAACCCGCGACCGGCCTGTCACCGACCTGACCCCACGGACCGCTCATCGTAATTGCGCGGTTGACGGGGGTCATCATAAAGAACCGGCCCGGGTTGCCCTCGCGCCAAACGGCATATTCGGTCTTGCCGTCTCCGTCGTAATCGCCTTGCGTGATAAAGTCCGTTGCGGTCACACCCCACAGGTCAGTAACCACGGTCGTGCCCGCGGTCCCGCTCGGTTCAAAATCCCACCGGATAAATCCACCGTCATTCCGCGCGACCGCAATATCCGTCTTTCCGTCGCCGTCATAATCGCCCGGCACGACCGAATCGGTCTTGAGTCCGAAGATCTCGATGGTTTGCCCACCGGAGTTCATTCGTTTGAAGAAGCGGCCGTTTACTCCGTTCGGGTCATCGCGCTGGATGACGAAATCGTTTTTGCCGTCACCGTCGTAATCGCCCGGTGCGGGAGTATCGCCGTTTTGACCCCACGGAATGGTCGTGAATCCACCGCCGCCCAGCGGCCGATAGTACCAGAAACTCTGGTCACCCGGATTTAGCCCGTCGCGGTAAAGCGCCAGGTCGGCCTTGCCATCGCCGTCATAATCGCCTACCACGGTCGGATCATCACCCGCCGCACCGAACGCTTCGACGTGCAAGGTGTGAGTAAGGCTTCTGACAATGTAGAAAGTGGCGTTGGTTTGCCGGTAAACCGCAAAATCGTCTTTTCCGTCGCCGTCATAATCGTCAGAAATGAATTCATCCGTGGCGATGCCCCAATCGGTGGCCAAGGTAGGATCGCCAGCCTGGAACGCAGTGTACCACCTAACCTGGCCCGAAGGCCCTCCGCCGATATTTCTGATCACAACAAAATCGGTCTTGCCGTCCGCATTCAAATCGACCGGTGCATCATTCGCCGGAGGCATCGGTCCGCCGCCGACGGTTACATCCTGCATTGTTACGGTATATGCCCCCGAATTCGGAGGCGTGCCGTAGAATGAATCGATGAACAAATAGAGCGGTGTGTTTAACGGCAGAGATCCCATCAGCCCGGCGCCAATTGTCTCGGCACCCGGTGCGAGCGTATTATCGGCCCCGACAAGGCAGTTAGTTACGGTTGCCCCGGGGCCGGCGGGGCACATGGCTCCGGTCGTGCCGTCGAGTATATAGATCGACATATCATACGTCGAGGTTGTTGTCGTCGCACGTATCTGCGGGTTGCCCCCACGGGCACTTATCTGGAACGAATATATGTGATCGGGGCCGGCCACCTGAGCATAATAGCCATTGCAGGCTGCCGGGATCGAAGTAACAGTGTTGTTTGCACCGTTCGTATTTCCCGAATCGGTAAACGGGGTTGCGACGGTATAAGTGCCGGCCGGTATCGGCGTTCCCGGACAGTTGTCGGCGCCAGCCAGCAATTCGACCATATTGAATTCGGCTTTTTGATTTTGCAGGCGGTATTCGCTCTGCCTTCGGAGCAGATCGGGTTTTGAGCAGGCGCCGCTTTTTAACTGCTTGACCAGTTCGGCCGCTTGTTTCGCCACGCGTGGCGGAATAGGCCTGGCCGTCTCATTGGCCGCGGTTTCGGACGTTTGCGAGGCAATGACCGCCGCGACGCCCGCAAACATCGAAAGGTAACCGAGTCCGCGCCGCCACTTATGGACATCCGCGGCACCAACTGAAGGCGGCGGGGCTTTCCGTCCGAGTATCTCGGACCGCTCTAAGTTCACATTCTTTAATTTCATTCCTTTTCCTCCTCAATTCAACTATGATTACAGTCCAATTCGACCAAAATCCGTCGTAGGATAATATGTGGAGAACCGACGGACCCGCTCTTTTTGCGCGTCACTAAGTCCGGTTTTACCGCGTCCGGCAACGCCTTTATTAAAACGGATCTTGCGGCTTTCCGCTTCGGTGTCCTTGATCCTGGCGGCAAGGGCGTCGTCGTAGGCGCCAAGGCCGTAAAAACCGAGAACATCCTTTAACACACCCGGTTTGTCGGCGATCAGATCTTCGTACCGCAGCCATTTGATGTCCAACCGCTTTTGTTTCTCAACCAGGTCCCATGAAGCAACAAATTGAAAATACCAGGGAATAACGCTGTCGATCAGAAGATCGGTCTTTGTGGGTTCGTCCAGAGCCTGAAAATCGGCCCGAAAATATGAGTTGTAAAACGCACCCTGATCGTTATAAAAATCAAGCAGGCTCATCACGGAATCGAAAATATTGCGGACAAGCACGATCGGGCGAATTCCGAAAGCCTGCATCATATGCACATTGGCGTCGGACGCCCGGCAATGCTGCTGCGTTACCGTATCAAAATGAGCGGTCTCGCGAATCACGGGAAGATATAATTCATGCTCGCTTTGGCCGGCGGCGTGGACCATAAAAACTTCGCGAAAAGCGGTTAGATTTACCAGCAGATTCTTTAAGAACGTCGAGGCGCTCTTTGGTACGCATGCGATAAAGATATGCCGTCCGAGCTGCTCTGGTGTGATCTCCGTAGTAAAGTCCGAGAGCTTAGCGGGCTGGCCGGTCATTACAAGCGAGTTCGTTAAATTCACATAGTGGGTCGGACACTCAAAAACCAAAATTGCCTTTCTGCAGCAAATCAGGCTTGCGTCGAACTTGCCGTTCTTGAAAAGCGTCAGGCCAAGGCCCTGAAAAGCATCGGCAAACCGCTGGCGGAACACGGCGTCTTCGGCCATCGAACCGCGAATATCAAGATCGAGGGCCGAGCGCGTGAACTTGAGGGCGAGTTCCTCATTGCCGTCCGCAAATAGTTTTTCCGCAAGGTTTTTATAGCTTAGAAGAAGGTTGTGAACAACGTGGTCGTAGAACGGCATTTCTACGGTCATTTTCCGAAGCGCGCTCTGAAAGAAGGTCACCGCAACGTCGGCGTTACCATGCTTGAGCGCCTGTGCTCCAAAATCAACCTCTTGCTGCAGTACGCTGACCAGATTCTGATTAAGGTTAGAAGCATCAATCGTTTGGGGGGATTGCTGCATTAAATTTTCGTTTAAGTACCTGAAAGAACTAAACTTCAAGTTACACCAACGGCTGATATTAGTCAATGATTTTGTGGTTTCGGGCAGACGCCCTAACCGTGAAATTGCACAACACGTCACGAAAATTGGATCTGTTTCCCGTTTTTGTGATCCTTTGCGTGGTTTTGGGGTGAGGAACTTGCCAAAACTTTTTCAGACTTACTAACCCTCAATCCGCGCGACAATCGGACTTTTCAAACAAAAAAAAAGACCATCTTTTCCGACAGTCTTTGTAATAAAAAATTTGGCGTATGTTTATTCGCCGCCGGAGTGTTTGCCGTTCGGATATGATATGCGCGTCTTTGCGAGACGGGCATTCATGGGGATCTCATCGTAAGTAAGAGCAGCGGCCCCGCCGAATTGTCCCTGGATGAGGGCAACGTAATTGTTTTGAAAGCTTCGGAACCGCGAGACGCTGCCGCGTTGATTGAAAATAACGAACAAAAGTTTCCCGCCGCGGGTATTTATTTCACCGGCGAGAGCGCTAACGCCGCCGTCAGTCCGGCCGAGAGTTCCCGTCTTGCCGACAACGCTTCCGGTCGCAAAATCCGAGTCGAAGCGGTTCTCAAGCGTGCCCTTGTCGATGCCCGCGACCGGCATAATATCAGCAAACGACAATTTGTAACCCGCCAGATCTTTTCGAAGAGCCCTCAGGAGCTTCATCATGGCATCCGGTGTTACGCGGTTAATGCCAAGACCGCTTGAGGTTTGGATCGAAAATTCGTATGGCGAAACACCGGCATGCTGCTGGACCAACCTCGAAACCGCATACGGCCCGCCTACCATGTCGCCTAACCTTTCAGCGAGAAAATTATTGGAATAGCAAAGCGTTGCTTTCAGGATGTCCCGCATTTTTGCCGATTCGTGCGAGAACAGGAGATTTACATTTCCGGGCATCGGCTGAACATAAACTCCGCCGGTAAAGGAGACGCTTGGAGCGGTGGCATGTTGAGTCAATCGGCCTGAATTGATGAGAAAATTTGTCCAAGCGTTATTCGCCGAGGAAGAACGCTTTGCCGCATCCATCGTCGAAAAAAGCGTCTGTCCGGCCCTTTGCGGTGAGAGGCCGTAATTCATGGTGAAATTGTCGGTAACTACAAGGTCGCCCTGAATGGAACGAATGCCCATCCGGTTGAGTTCTTTGGCAAGCATTACGCCGTGCTCATACCCGAACATGGGATCGCGGCCCGAAATGTAAAGGTTGCCGTGAAGCGTGCCGGTGGCCTCTTCATAACTTCCGTCGGTCCAAATACTGGTCGGAAAACGATATTCCGGCCCAAATGTCTTTAATACCGCAAACGCCGTTGCCAGCTTTACGTTCGAGGCAGGGTTGAACGCAGAGTTGGAGTTACTTTCGACAACAATGCTGCCGTCCATGCTTTCGACAAGCACGCCCGAATAGCCGGGGATCGGTGCCTCGGCAAGCACCGGGATCGATGTCTTAACGAGCGACGCCGGAATGCCGCCGGCCGGCGTGACACTGCTGGTCTTTTTTACGAACGGCGTTGCCGACGGGGCAGGAGCGTCGTTCTGCACCTTTATGTCCTGCATAAAGGGCTGAGCTCCCTGGCCAAAAGCAGCGGCCGAAAATATAAACGCAAAGACGGCTACAAAAGGCCAGTTGGCGGATTTTCCAATCAAAAACTTCATTTAATTAACTTACTTAACTCAGGTGCGGCAACGGTGAACTCTGTTGGTTGGCCCCGAAGAGGCACGATAAGTATAACACGAACCCGCACTGAATTTTCAACTTCGATCATTCTACATGCCCTCGACCGATTTTCGGTATCTGGCAATACGTTCGATGTAATTCATCCAAACTTCGATGTAATACTTTTACGAAATTCTTATAGTTATCATCTAAATTGCTTATACATCAACTTGACCGGTTCGTAAACAGTTTTTTGCAGTAGCGGCTCCGAATTATTTGATTGACACGGCCAACCGGCCCTTCTAAAATTGCAAAAGAAGCAATGACAGCAAAGGTCCGCAACGTAATAAGCATCAGGGAAATTCAGATGGCCTATACCGAAAGGAGCACGGAGATACGAACCCGTCTTGCCGAGTTCGAATCGGTGTGGATGAACGGCACGGACGCCCGGCTTTGGGAAGAGATGGTCTATTGCTTTTTTACCGGTGGCTGCTCTGCAAAGATGGGGATGCGGGCGGTTTCGGCCGTTCAGGGTCTCTTGGAGAATGGCGAACAGCCCGAGCTGGCAAAGGCCCTTACAGGCGTTCATCGATATCCGAACGCACGGTCAAGATATATTGTCGCCTCGCGTGAGTTTCTCCGCGAACATTGCGGGATGAGGCTGCGTATCAAGCTGGAAAGCTTCGATTGCCATTACGAAAGACGAGACTGGCTGGTGAGGGAAAAGGGCATTAAGGGCCTCGGTTATAAGGAGGCAAGCCATTTTCTTCGAAATATCGGCTTTAGCGGATATGCGATACTTGATAAACACGTGCTTCGGTGCCTGCACGAATTAAAAATA
>JBGTJP010000058.1:0-11004 GCA_041745075.1 Pyrinomonadaceae bacterium
CGCCGATTATTCCGCTATCACGCTTGCCTACGTTCCCGGTCAACGCATTGATAGCGCAGAGCAATTTTGCAAACCACAGGGACTCGACCTTTTTGCGACCGAGCACAATAAAAAGATCACGTGGGAGCACTTGCTCCGGCAAACGAGCGACTGGGAAGGCACGCTCTGGGGCAAACCCGAATGGGCCGACCGACCCGACCGCGATGGAAATACTTGGCTTACGCGAAAGCGAAATGAGCCGGGCAGCGTCTATGAATACAATGACGTGCGCGTCAACGCACTAGCACTCGCAACCCTGAATGTCTGGCGGAAGCCGCTGCCTCAGGTCTTGAAAGAGAACATAATGGATGAGATCGGGGCGTCGAACACGTGGCGTTGGTATGGTTATGAGAACTCGTTCGTCGTCATCGACGGCCAGATCGTTCAGTCTGTCAGCGGCGGCGGTCATTGGGGCGGCGGAATGTTTATCAACGCCTACGACATGGCCCGTTTTGGCCTGTTGACCTCGCGAAACGGCAAGTGGGGAAATAAGCAGTTGCTCTCAACCGAGTTCATTCGCCAGGCCAAAACGCCAACCACTGCCCAGCCGACCTACGGCTTTATGAACTGGTTCTTAAACACGGACCGCAAATATTATCCGGCCGCACCGGCCTCGGCTTTTGTCCACGTCGGCAATGGCACGAACATCATTTATGTCGATCCTGACAACGACCTCGTCATAGTCGTTCGCTGGATAGACAACAGCAAGATAAACGAGTTTCTGGAGAAGGTGGCGGCAAGTCTGATCAACCCAAAATAAGTCTTTCAAAAGTGAGATGATCTTGTGTCCTTTTCTTGTATTACGCGGCTTCCGGTATTTGAACGCTTCCCGGTTTGTGGGCCGGTGTTTTGATCTGCTCAGCCCAGCCGAGCTTTTCAAAAAGGCGGATCGCTATCCAATTCATATCGAATTGATACCATTCAAGGCCGTGCCGGGCCGAGGTCGGAAATGCATGATGATTGTTGTGCCAGCCTTCGCCAAAGGTAAGCAGTGCAACGAACCAGTTATTTGTGGAAAAATCCGCCGTGTCGTGCGGTGTTGAGCCGTAGATATGTGAAAGCGAATTTACAAACCACGTCGTGTGCCACCCAACAACGACCCGTCCGAAAACGCCCCACGCTATCATCGTCCAGCCGCCGATGGCGAACAGAATGAACGCCGAAATAACGATCGGCACATAGTAAAATCGTGAGATCAACACTTGGCCTTTGTCTTTAAGAAGGTCGGGCACATAACGCTGAAGCGTCGTCAAGTCGTGATCCTGCGCCGTTCCCCAAACGATCCAACCGATCTGGGCCCACCAGAAACCCGGCTTGGTCGAATGCGGATCGCCCTCCTTTTCGGTAAATGCGTGATGAATTCGGTGCGTCGCAACCCATTTGTCGGGCGAATCCTGTATCGACATCGTCCCAAGAGACGTGAGCAGATACTCCAGCCACTTCGGTGCCCTGAAACTGCGATGCGTCAATAACCGGTGCCATCCCAAACCCACGCCAAGGCTTCCGACGACCCAGTTGCCGATCAGCAACGCGGCCAGGTTTTGCCAGCTGAATGTGAACAATACAGGAATCGCTAAAAGGTGAAAGGAAGCTATGATCGCGACGTTCTTCCAGTTTGTTGTTCGGCGGATATGCTCGAACGTGAGGGTGTTTTGCATTAAAGATCCCGAGTGGTCGTTCCAAATTTAGGCCAGTTTCAGAGTAACAGGTCGCGGGGTAGGAGATTGTAATAGTTGGGTAAGAGTTCAGGTTTCGGTAGAACTTCGAACGTTAAAAACCTGTAGAGATCGATGAAACGCAGGCCTATTTCCAAAGCAGTCTCAAACCGTCTTCCCTAAACCGCTCAAATCCGCGGTCTCCGCTCACAAGTGTCATTTGTCGTGAGATTGCCTGCCAGATCAGCATCCGATCGAACGGGTCGAAATGGGTGTCCTCGGCAAGCTGCCCCATGGTCGCGGCCTCTTCTGGCAGAAGCCCAAGAAGCAAAAATCCCATGTCTAATGCTCGCGTTGGCAGATCGCCGGGCTTATTCTTACCGATATCAAGCTTGCCTTTCCTAACCTTAATCGCGATCTCCCAGAAACTTACCGCACTCACAAATACATCATTTTTTATGTCCGTAATTGTTACCGCGACTTTCCTCGGCAATCGTTTAGACTAGCCGGTTGCCCATAGGAAAATATGGGTATCAAGGAGATATTTCATAATTCAGACCTTAAGATTTATGAACTCTTCTTCAGTCATCTTGAAATCATCAGCGAAAACAACCTTCATCTTGCCATCGAGAATGCCAAGCTTTCGTTTCTTTTTTTTTGGTTCCTTTATCGGCACGAGCTTAGCCACCGGCTCCTTGCTCTTACCATACAAAACTCCAACGCTCTCGCCCCGCTGCACCATCTCCAGCACTTCCGAAAACTGCGCTTTGAATTCTCCGACTGATAGGCTTTTCATAATTTAATTTTTCTTGACAAGTTGACAAGAAAATTTCTCTCAAGCTGCCTGCAGATCGCTTAGTCGCGATGCCGAGAATGCGGGTTTGGCGTCCATTGCAGCGATCCGGTGCCATTAACTAACGTAAAATTTTCGCTCTAGCGCTATAGTTCCTTGAGCGGATCTCTTCACCCTTGAAGTATTCCCATAAAAGAAACTGCATGCCAATAGATTCATGAGTACGTGAGCCGACGAACAGATCCGCTCTAAGCCCCTCTGCCTTTCCAAACATACGGAAAGATACTTTGGTTGGATTCGTTTTCGCAATATCAACATCGGTCCAAAGCGTAGCCTTTGCACGGTCCGGGCCTTCCAAATTAGCTAAGATTCCACCTGATCTCCAGATGGCACTGCCAAACGAATAAGTATCACCAACCAAGGTTACTTTCCGATACCCGTAGAAGTCATGTATCAGTGAGTAGGCACGTACGCCATCTGCAGTGAATTGTGATCCCTTAGGGAAAAAAATGCTTTCCTCGGTATCCACAAGAAGCTGGATTGTCACATTTCCGACAGACGGGGCCACACCAAAAACCTTCCCGTCGAATCTTGGATCAGCTGGATTAAATGACGCATCTGATTTATTGGTTACTTTAAAGTCCCTCTCCGACCAGTATCCCGTAATACTGAGCTCAACAATCTCTGCTTTGGCAGTATGCGCTATGAATACACTGATAATTAAAACTAAAAGAAATTGAGCAAACTTAACGGACCTTTTGGGCATACTGATAAAAAACTTGGTACTCACAAAACCTCTCCTTTGTCTTTTTATCACTCACATATATATCTTGGCGTAATTATTAATCCGCAAACGCCACGCTTAGGTTCTTTAGCGACATCGACTTCTTAACATCGATATCGTCAATCCCGTCGCGATGGACGTTGTTATACAGAATGTCCCGCTGCTGGGGAACAAATCCGGCTTCGCGGATCTGGTAGCGCAAATCTCTCTCGTTGGCTTCATTGTCCGCTCCGGCGGCGGAGACTACGTTTTCTTCGATCATGATGGAGCCCATGTCGTCGGCGCCGAAACGTAAAGATGTCTGGCCGAGTTTTAGGCCCTGGGTGAGCCACGAGGCTTGGATGTGTTGGATGTTATCCAAAAATAGGCGCGAGACGGCAAGCATTTGAAGGTAGTCGATGCCGGTTGGTTCCTCGGTTATTTTGCGGCCAAGGGCGGTGTTTTCGCGTTGGAATGTCCACGGGATAAAGGCGGTAAACTCGCCGCCGCTGCCGGTTTCGGCTTTTAGCGCAAGCGATTCGTCCTGCACATCGCGGATCCGCTGAAGGTGCTTTACACGATGCGAAATATTATCGCCGATGCCAAACATCATCGTCGCGGTTGAGATCAAACCGACCTTATGAACGGCACGCATAACGTCCAGCCATTCCTGCGTGTTACACTTGGTCGAAACCCTTGCGCGCACCTCGTCGTCCAGGATTTCGCCGCCGCCGCCGGGCATGGAATTTAATCCCGCGTCCTTCAAACGCTGCATTATCGTTACGTAGTCCAGGCCAGAGATAAGATGGATATTGTGAATCTCAGGCGGCGAAAAACAGTGCAGTTGAAATTTCGGATATTTGGCGTGCAGCGTGGATAACAGGTCCTCATACCACTCGATATTAAAATCCGGATGCAGCCCGCCCTGCATCAAAACGCCGGTTCCGCCGAGGGCGATCGTTTCGTCGATGCGTTTACATATCTCGTCGATCGAATGAACATAAGTGTCCGGCTTCCCCGGCCTGCGATAGAAGGCGCAGAAGGTGCAGACGACGTTGCAGACGTTCGTATAATTGATATTGCGGTCAATAATATATGTAACGACATCGCCCGGATTTTTGCGTTGGCGAATCTCGTCAGCAGCAAGGCCGATGCGGACGAAATCACGCGATTCGAGCAAAGAGGTCGCATCTTCGGCCGTCAGGCGTTCGCCGCCCAAAACCCTATCCAAAATTGGTTGAATATTTTCGGTCATTGACTCGGTGCCGCAATTGACCCCTTACGGACGTGCCGGGCTTTCTCAAACTTCGTCTATAATTTTAACAAATTTTTGCGATTTCTTTACGATCTCCATGAGCTTTGAACATTCTGCATTTTCCAAAAGCGAACGCTCAAACGGGAAATTTGTTTGCAGCGAACAGCATCTGATGATGCGAATAGGCAGCGGGTCCGGCGATACGATTTGGAAAATAACGGAGCGAAAATGGGAAAGGCGGCAAAACAAGTAAAATTCAAAACCGAGCTGACGATATCGTCAACCGGGTCCGGCTGGCATTTCCTGATCGTTGAGAAGGAGATCGTCGCGAAGTTTGGATTTAAGGACAAATTCAAACGTGTCGTTTGCTCCATCAATGACGGCGGCAGTTTTCAATGCGCTCTGCTGCCGTGGGGTGAGCTATTTTACATCATCGTCAATAAGAAAAAACGGGATGAGGTCGGGGTGGTCGCAGGCGATGTGGTCAATGTCGTACTCGTAAAAGACGAAAGCAAATACGGCCTGCCGATGCCCGAGGAACTTCGCGAAGTCCTAAATCAGGACCCCGATGGCGACAAGCTCTTTCACGCCCTGACCGCCGGCAAGCAGCGTTCGATGCTTTACTATGTTGGCAGGATCAAGGACATCGATCAGCGTATTCACGCGGCGCTCATCCTTCTCGAACACCTAAAACAAAACGATGGCAAGATCGTTGCGGACCTGCTGGCCGAACAGCTAAAGCGTCCGATTTACTGATCCTTACGCAAAAATCGATCGATTTGGTCGTCTTTAAAACTAAAGGGAAAGCTTTGACGAATTAAATTATCGACTATAGATCGATCCAGGACGTCCCTTTTTCCGAGAATCTTCAGGCAATTAAGGATGTATTAAATAAAAGGATGTATTAAATAATAGGTAAGTCGGTTATTGAAATGGAAAATCGCCAGCGACAATTAGGGACGACCGATCTGGGGCTGCTGGTCTTTGTGATCGTGGCCGGTTGGCTGCTGCTGTTCCAGTCCGGGATATTTCAATGATCGGATGTAAATGCGAGCGGCTTATTTCGCTCGATCAGCCCGTTCTTGCACGCCAATTCAAAATAAAGTTTCATCCCCGCCCGCATCTTTTCATCGATGTCATAAGAAATATTCTGCGTCAAATATTGCTTTAGTTCGTCGTGCGACTGACGGATGTCGCCTGCATAGTTCGCGGCTATTTCGTCAATATGTTCCATGCCCTCGTCCCTAACGGCGGCAAAATCGACCGGGGCGGTTTGCCCGCGGGTCATCCACATTGCGAAAACGAACCCGAGGCCGGTGTATTTGTGCCAAAGCCGGGCCAGATCAAAGATCGTCAATGCGGAATGTGGAGTGCGGAGTGTGGATTCACCTTCCGCGATCTTTAGCGCCGGGTCGCCGATCAGCAGTGCGCAATCCGACGCCGCAAGCATCGCATCAACGTCCGGGGCGGCGTCCCGCCATTCGGGCTCAAAACCCAAAAACTCGCGGAAAATTATTTTTGTAAGAAAAACCGATGTTTTCGATGAAACATCCAGGGCCACGCTGCGCACTTTTTCAAGCGGAATGCCGCGGGTTGCAAGACAAACGCTTCGCACCTCTTCTCTTGCGCCGACGCATACGTCCGGAAACAGGCTGACGCCGTCCAGCATTTGGTAAGCAATTACCGGCGTGAGCGCGGCATCGACGCGGTTATGAGCAAGGAGTTCAACCGAGCGGGCCGGGGCATTGTCCAGGACCAACTCGACGCGGCCGTGCTGCGAACCGAATAGAAAACTCCAGATCAACGGCGCTGTGTTCGAATAGCTTGATGCCGAAATTCGCGGCTGAGGCGGGTCCATATTTGTGGGCCACGTCAGGCCAGGACGTCCTGAAATTCAGTGCTCGACTCGATGACCTTCCTTGCGTAAGGACAAAGCGGCTTTATTTTCAGGCTGTTCTCGCGGGCAAAAGCAACGGCCGCCGCGACCAGCTTTTGTCCAATGCCCTGTCCGGCCAGCTTCGGGTCAACCTCAGTGTGATCGATGACCATTGTATCGGGGCCGTTCCGAATATAGGTCAGTTCTGCCACCCAGTCACCAACCTCGTCGATAAAAAAGGCGCCCTTTCGGCCATGTTCTTCTCTTTGAATTTCCATTTCTTCTAGTTGTTAGCGGCAAGCTTGTTTGCTTATCAAAACACAAGAATGCCCGGTCTGATATTAGCCTACAAACAAGAAGGCGGTCATTGCAAACGTTTGTACCAACCTTTCATTTGAATTATCCTTTTGTTGTATGAAACACGGTATTTTGTTTGGCTCGTTCGCGGCCATTCTTACGTTGGCGGCGGGGGCGATTTTTGCTCAGGGGCCGGTCGTTGTTCTTTACGACCCGATCGCAAAGCTGCCTGAAGCAACCCACGATTCTGCGGATGAACGGCTGGTCAAGGAGAGGATCGTGCCGAAATCAGCAGCTCGCTGGAATGAGGACGAAAGCTGCAGCGGCGGCAATGTGAATATAGTTGGGGCCGTGGACGGGGCATTCACCAAAGCCGGAGAAACGCAGCGGGTGATAGTTTACGAACTGTGTCAGACCGGAAACGGCTTTGCGAACAATGGCGTAGTCGTTGTCGAGAATGGTAAGGCGATCGCGAGCTTTGTCGAGGAAGGCGGCTGGAACCTGGAAGTCTCGAAAGCGCCCGACGTTAACCAGAACGGCCGTGATGAGTTGGTAATCGAAACCGGCGGGGGCATGCATCAGGGCTATACCGGCAGCAGCATTACCGTTCTCGAGCTTTCGGAGACCGCCGTGGTCAAACTTGGCGTCTATCTTGCTTACACGAACGAATGCGAGAACTCGGCGCCGGACAAATATTGCGACCGGAGCTACAAGATCACTGCCGCCCCGGGGCCTAAACCTTCATTCTTTGTCCAAAAATTTCTAAACCGCGGCACCGATGAAAAGCCGCGGTGGGCCGCGAGCGGCAAGGCCGTTCCCGCCCGCGCTATCGAGGGCATCGAGAACAAATACCAAATACTAAAATGAAAATTCACGACATAACGGTCGCGATAAGCGGCTCAGTCCCCATCTACGAAGGCGACCCGACGGCCAACGTAACTTTTGCGAAGTCGATCGCCGCCGGCGATTCGGCCAACGTTTCAGAACTTAGATTCGGCGTTCACACCGGAACGCACGTCGATGCACCGAACCATTTTATCAACGGAACACGCCGCGTCCACGAGCTCGACCCGCAAAAACTCCTCGGCCCGTGCCGCGTCATTGAGGTACCTGAGGATGTCGTCGCTATCGAGCCCGAACACGTCGGCGATATCGACGGCTTGACCCGCGTAATATTCAAATCGCGCAATTCGGCATTTTGGTCCCAACCCGAACTCGGTTTTCGAAAGGATTTTACATACATCACGCCCGCGACAGCAAAATTGCTGGTCGAAAACGGCGTCGTCCTTGTCGGCATCGACTATCTTTCAATAGAAAAAAGCGGTTCGCTGGGGCATCCGGTCCACGTAACGCTGCTCGAAAAAGAGGTCGTCATCCTCGAGGGCGTCGACCTCCGCAAAGTGGAACCGGGCGACTACGAACTGATCTGCATGCCCTTAAAGTACGAAGGCGGCGGCGGCGACGGCTCGCCGGCTCGTACGGTCCTGATACAGAAGTAGTATGAGTTTCTGTTTATTACTTTTCACTTATCACCTATAACCTGTTTCGGAAAAAGCTTTTGAGCACTATTGAGGACAAAACCTATCGCGAACGCGTTTACAAGATCGTCCGCCAAATACCGCCCGGTCGCGTGACGACTTACGGCCAGATCGCCGGCATTCTCGGCGAAGGCTACACCGCCCGAACGGTCGGCTATGTTATGCACGGCGCCGATGACAAAAACGTGCCGTGGCAGCGGGTGATAAATTCTCAAGGAAAATGCTCGACGGGCCGACTGACAATACCAGTGAACCTCCAACAGGAACTGCTTGAAGCGGAAGGTGTCGTGTTCAACGCCGCGGGAAAATGTGATCTAAAAACTCTTCTCTGGTATCCCGACGGTATTGAACCTGAGGACCGGCAGCCCAGCCTTCTCAACTAGCCCTCGGAATTGTTTGAAATCTTCGAATTCTTGTTGTTTATTGCGTTTATGGGACATTGTTGCACAAGTCTGCGACAATTTACGTCGCCCTACAGTTGGCCCAGGAGTTTGCTTCGCTTTACGTCCTTCGGACTATCCGTGGGTTGCTTCGATATCGACCGCGATGGTTCGCCATTTGCCTTGAAGGAATCGAGCGACGCTCAGAACGCAGCGGGTGATGTGGCCGGCAAAGATGGCCAGCCAGATATCCAGCGGGTCTAGGGTGCCGAACTCTTTGATGGCGAAGCAGATGCCGAGTGGTATCGCGACCTGCGAGATGATCGAAATATAGAGTGGGCTTTTCGTGTCCCCGGTACCCTGCAGCCCGCCGGTATAAGTTAATGCCACCGAGATAAACAGGCCTGAAAACGCGAGAACGCGAAGCAGTTGGACGCCGATCGCGACCGCATCAGGATCGGTCATGCCGAAAATCGCAAGCAGTTGGGCCGGGAAAAAGAAGAAGAATATACCGAGAAAAGCCGACCCGATCAGCCCAAAACGGGCCGCGGTATTAACCGCCGCGAACGCACGATCCGGATTACCTGCGCCAAGATTTTGTCCCGCCACGGCCGCGGCGGCCCCCATCAAACCAACCGAGGTCCATGTGACCAGCGAAAAAAGCTGAGTGTAAGACACCGCATATGCAGCCTGTGCGGCGGCGCTCTGAGCGAGGGAACCGATAAATGACAGCATCAGCACACCGCCGATATTCATCGCAATCCCCTGAATGCCAGTCGGCAGGCCAAACTTAAAAAGCTGGCGAATGACTTTCCAATTCGGCCCCCAGCCGATGCCGCGTGGAAAACCGACCACCCAAGTGCCGCTCCACATTTTGTAGATGGCATAGGCTCCGACCAAACCGGTTGCGATGCTGGTACCCATCGCAGACCCCGTCGTGCCGAACGCCGGAATAGGGCCCAACCCGCGGATCAGGATGACATTCAGCACCAGATTAAGGATCGTCATCGCTATCCCGAGGATCATTGGGGTCTTAGCGTCTCCGGCCGAACGTAAGGCACCGCTCGTCATAAAATAGATCATCAGCCCAAGGCTAAAGGCGAATGTGATCCGCAAAAAGGGCAGTGCCTCCGCTTTGACGCCGGCGTCCGAGCTGACAAAATCAAGCAGATAAGGAGATGCGAAATAGCCGACCGGGGCCATGATCCCGACGGCGATAAAAACCGCCGTCAGAAATGCCTGATAGACGGTCCGGTTTACCTTTTCGACCTGATGGGCACCGGCAAACCTGGCGACCAACACGCTCATTCCGGTAAAAAGCGATGAGATAAACACGATCACGACAAGGAATATCTGAAAGCTGATACCGATGGCAGCATTTGCTTTGTAACCGACGAGGTTTCCAACCAGGACGTGATCGACGATCCCCTGCATACCGGCGATGATGTTCGTAAGCATCGTCGGCCAGGCGATCTTCCAAACCGCGCGCGACAACGGCCCCTCGATTATCGAGCGGTCGTATTTCGGCTTCTCCGGTACCGGATCGGGAATCGCGGCGTCTTCGTCGATCGCGGTCAGGTTGGGTAATATTTCTTCAGCCATTTCCGGTTTAGCGGCAATCAAAGATCGACGAGGATCTTAAACCCGCCATAGACCATACGTTTGTGGTCAAACAGTGGTTTCTCGCCCTTTTTCGGCATCATCTCATGCATCCCCGGGTCGGTCATGATGGCTTTCATCGCCTTATTCCGCTGCGATTCGGACTTGAATTCGACCGCCGCATAGACCAGCGTTTCGCCTTCTTTTAGCTTGATCCGCTTTGGAAACGGAACGAATTCCTCGACGTTTAGATCGGACGCCTCATACTCGCGGAGGCGGGTCGCTCCGTGTTTGATAAACAATTTCCCGGCCTTTGCCGCCATCTTTTTATAGGCCGGAATATTCTCCGCAAGGATCGGCAGCAAATAAACATCTGTGTATTTTGACATAATTATCTCCTTTTCTTATTTGCGAAACGGGGCCAAAGCCCACAGACGCGGTTCGCGTAGGTACAGCCCGAGCCAGACCAGAATGCCGGCTACGATCGGAATAATAAAAGGATCTCCGATCCGCGCGTGCGTCGCTGTTGCCCCGCCAAGATATGCGGTAACCAGAACGGCTCCGAACACGGCCGTCCGCGGGATCAGATAAATGATGACACACGCCAATTCCACAATTCCGAGCGCGGTCATTTGATCCATCTCCCATCCAAGATGCTTGATGTTTGCCTCCATTCCTTCCGGCTTAACGAATTTGCCAAAAGCACTAAAAAGCAAAAGCATCACCGGCAAAGCGGTAAGGACATATCCAATCCAAACCATCGTTTTCGAGACAGGCTGAACTTCATTTTCCATTGTCTTTCCTCCAAA
>JBGTJP010000059.1:0-9148 GCA_041745075.1 Pyrinomonadaceae bacterium
TTTTATGCGACGCGAGACGACTTCGTGGTACAGCCACAATCTGAATATGGACATGCCGCTTGTGGCATACGGGCATGCGGGTTATCCGCTTTTGATGTTCCCGACGGCGGCCGCCGACTATCTTGAATACGAGCGGTTTTACCTGGTCGATGCGATCAAGTGGTTTATCGAGAACGGGCTGATCCGCGCTTATTCGATCAATTCCGTGAACAAATACAGCTTGCTCAACCGCGAATCGCATCCCGGCTGGAAGGTCGAAATGCTGCAGCGTTATGACCGCTACATAATGGATGAAGTGCTGCCGCTTATCCGCAATGAATGCGGCCCCGATGCAAGACCGCTGACGACCGGCGCCTCATTGGGAGCGTTTCTCGCCGCAAATACTTACTTCAAACACTCCGACAACTTCCGCGGCACCATCGCGATGAGCGGCAGTTACGACATCTATAACTACCTCGACAAGGGTTATTACGACGATAACGTTTATTTCAATAACCCGGCGATGTACCTGCCAAAACTCGATGACGATTACCACCTTCCGCGTCTGCGCTCAGCGGATTCGATCGTCATCGTATCAGGCCAAGGCAATTACGAGGCCCCGGATCGCAGCCGCGAGCTTGCGGGCATCCTTCATTCGAAAGGCATCCCGCACCTGCTTGAACTGTGGGGCCACGATGTCGGTCACGACTGGCCGTGGTGGAGAAAGATGCTGCCCTATTACCTGGGTAAATTTGTTGGCTAGGCTGTGACGCTGAGAAAGACAACGCGGGCTCGAAGAGATGATCTCCGGGCCCGCAAAATGGACGATTCAGTTATCTACGTGTCGCTATCCATCCCCCTTCTTGCCCTTTGGTTTTGTACCTTCGGGTTTGTCGGCAGGCTGTGGATCGGGCTTTCTTACCGGCGGCTGGTGGGTCGGCGGTTTGATCGGGGGCGGATCGCCGAGCGGGTTCGTTTTTACGCCGTCGTTGCCTGTTTCAGCCGGCTTTTCGGATGAATCTACAACTGTCTCGGTATCGGCGGGTTTAGTGGTAGCCCCGGACCGGATGCTCTCCTTCTCGGCCTTCGCAAGCTTTTCTAACTCTTCACGCTTATTGATCTCCATCAGCCGTTTGATCTCAGCCGGCATTGAGGGCGGTTCAGGAAAGCGTTCGATCTTTTTGCCCTTCATAAAGGCATTCATGAAGGCGTTAAAATAAGGTAATGCTCCGTGGCCACCGGTCATTCCGCCGCCGAGGTTTTCCTTGCGGAGCGGGTTGCCCATCCAAACACCGGTAACATAGGTCGGTGTGTAGCCGATAAACCAAACGTCGGTATGATCGTTCACTGTACCCGTTTTCCCGGCGAGCGGCTGGCCAGCCGCGGATGCCCCCGGGGCCGTCCCGCCGCCAGCGGTTACGCCCCGCATCATATCGACCATGGTCAGCGCAACATATTCGCTTGTAACCTTTGAACTGGTCTTGTCCCATTCTTCGAGCAGCGTTCCGTCACGGCTGTACACTTTTCGGATAAGGTGCGGAGCAAGGCGAATGCCTTTATTCGGAAATGTCGAATATGCCGCGACCATCTCAATCAGCGACGCTTCGCTCGCGCCGAGCGCGGACGGAAGGCTTGGAGCCATTGGATTTGAGATACCGAATCGCCGTACCATCTGGCCGCCGGCCTGGATGCCCACCTGTTCGAGCAGGTGGACCGCCGCCAGATTATACGATTTTGCCAGTGCGATCTTCATCGGAACGTTGGCATGACTCACACTTCCGTCGTAATTGTGCGGCTGCCATCCACCGCGTTTTATCGGGGCGCCGCTGACAAGCATTTCCGGCGTCATGCCGTCCTCGACCGCGGCGGTATAGATGAAAGGCTTATAGGCCGAGCCGGTCTGTCTCAGGCCCTGCGTCGCGTTGTTGAACCGGTTCGTGTGGAAATCGTAACCGCCGACCATCGCTACCACCTCGCCGGTGTGAGAGTCGATCGACACGATAGCTGCCTGGATCTCCGGCACCTGTGAAAGTTCTACCTGGAGCTCCTGCTTCTCAGCATCCACTTTCTTGACAAGAAATTCCGCAAGCAGGCCGGGCTTTAGCTCGTCTTTTGGACGCTTTCCGCTGCGGCCCATCTCCTTTGCCGTGACGACCGCCTTGAATTTGCCAAAACGCACGCCGACCTCGTCGGAGGCCGGGTTCGCTTTAACGACCAGACCCTTAATGTACTCGCCTTCCTCGTACTCGTCGCCATACCAATCCGCATGTTTATACGAAGTAAGCGTTTTTTCTATGTCTTTCGCTTCAGTCAATGGTTCGCCGTCGGCATCGACAAGAATATTCTGGTAATCGGACCTCCATTTGCGTCCTCTGTCATAGGAGCGAAGCCGTTCGCGGACGACTCGCGTTGCGATCTGTTGAGCGTCCACATTGATGCTCGTATAAACTTTCAGGCCGCCTTGCGCGACACGAGTCGTATATTTTTCTTCAAGATATTTGCGGATCTCCTCGACTGGATAATCCCAGGCAGTCGATTTCGGGAGAGACTGGTAATAAGCAGTGTCCGCAAGTTTGACGGGCTTGGCCTTTGCCGCATTGACCTCCGCCTGTGAATAGGTCTCCGGAAAATATTTCGCCATCTGATCGAGTACGATGTCGCGGCGCATCCTCGCCTTTTCCATGTTCCTGGTCGGTGAATACTCAGGCGATTTCGGTATTGCAGCCAGCAATGCCGCCTCCTCCAAATTAAGCTCGTTCAGATGCTTTCCGAAATACGTTTGCGAACCGGCTTCAAACCCATACGCTCCGGCGCCAAGGAAAACATAGTTCATATACATTTCCAGGATCTGCCGTTTTGTATAAAACCTCTCTATCTGAAGAGCGACGGCCCATTCGTTTACCTTTCGTGCATATGTCTGGTCCTTGTAAAGAAACAAGTTCTTGGCAAGCTGCTGGGTTATGGTCGATGCCCCTTCCATTCTGCCGGTGGTGAAATTCTTGAACACAACTCCGGCAATCCGGTACGGATCGACGCCGATATGATCGTAAAACCGGTTGTCCTCGACGGCGATCAACGCGTCCTCAACATTCTTTGGGATGTCCTTCTCCTTTATTGGAATTCGCTTTTCGATCGCAAACTCGGCAAGGACAGTCTCGCCATCGTCGGCATAGATCGTTGTCACCTGCGGCGGGCGGTAGGTGGCGAGAGCCGAAACTTCGATGGAGTACCGCGAGTTGTTCAGGTAATACGATGCAAGAATGCCGGTCAAACCGCCGGCGGTAAGGGCCAATAGCACCGCTGAGATAAACCAGCCGAACTTGACCAGCCGTCGGCCATTTGCGGGGACAGATTGAACTTCTCTTGTTCTGATTTTCCTTACGTCTCTCGCCATAACTACTCCTAATTTACAAACCTGCGCATCTTTATGCTAACAGCAAACCCGATCGCGATAAACGTCGAAAGCAGGGCCGAAAGTCCGGCGCTCATCAAGGGCAGCGGCACACCGATAACGGGCAAAATACCCAGGGTCATTCCGACGTTCATAAAAATTTGGAACGAAAGCGCGGTCGCAATCGACACGATTACGAGCATTGCCGGCCGGTCGTTCGCTTGTCTCGCCCCGGCAATGAGACGCGAGAGTAAAAGGGCGTAGGCCAGTAAAAGTGAGATACAGCCGATAAAGCCTGTGTTCTCGGCCGTGACCGCGAAAATAAAATCGGTTTGCGGCTCGGGCAGGAATTTTAGAACGCTCTGCGACGTCTCGGAGTCGCCCTTGATACCCGAAAGGCCACCTTTTCCGACCGTTATTACCGACTGGATAGTGTGATAACCGTAACCACGCGGATCCACCGAATCCGGATCGATGATGGCGTTGATGCGCTCCTGCTGATAACGTTTTATCTTGCCGCTCTTAACGCCGATCATATAAGCGGCCGGTATCATGACCGCCGTTGCCACAAGGACGAGAACGACATACCGGATCTTGATCGCTGAAAGGAAAAGCACGGCCGCGAAGATCGGAAGATAGGTCATCGCCTGCCCGGCGTCCGGCTCAAGCATAATAAGGCCGATCGGGCCGGCCATTATCGCACCGCCGACCAGAACTTCTCGTAAAGTAAGGTCGCCTGATTTGCGGGCCCCAAAATATTTCGCAAGCATCAGCACCGTCGGGATCTTTACAAACTCGGATGGTTGGAACTGTCCGATAACCGGCAGCTTCACCCAGGCTTGCTGGCCGTTCACCTCGACTCCAAGAGGTGTAAGCACCAGAAAAAGAAGAAACAGTCCAAACCCGTAAAAGATCGGGGCGAGGTCGATGATGCGACGGTAATCGCTAAAGGAGACAACCAAAAATGCGACTAGGGCAATGCCCAGTCCGATTATCTGTTTCTTCCAGTAACTTTCCGACGGGAGAGCATTGTGTATCTGCCATATCCCGAAACAGGCTATCGCTATTGCCAGCAGCGAGGTCAGCCAGTCAAAATCACGCAGGTCACGTTTTTCTACTATCGCTACCATTCTAGTGTACTCCGGAAGAACGAACATCAGGCCGGGCACTCGGATCGTTCAACTGAACTCCCGCTCGGGGATGTTTTAACAGATAGGCTTCATAGACTCCCTTCACCGCCGGGGCCGCAAAACTTCCTCCAAATCCAACGTTCTCCACCAGGCCGAGCACCGCGATCTCCGGCTTTTCCGCCGGGGCAAAACTCGCAAACCAGGCATGGTCCTTCTTGGCTCCAACGTCCTTGCCAAGTTCGGCCACCTGTGCGGTTCCTGTCTTGCCGGCGATGTCAAAACCGGGAATCCTGATACGGCCCGCGGTTCCGCCCGCGTTAACAACGCCCCACATACCCTTCACGATTACGTCGTTCTGCTCCGCCGTCATCTCAATTATTTTCGGATCAGGGTGCTGGAATGTGAATGCCGGGCGTTCCGGAAAATAGCCCGGCTGGCCGTCCTCACCGATCGCCGCGATCGCTTTGAATTCCTTTAGGAAATGCGGCTCGTACATTTTGCCGCGCACGCCCACGCTGGCGATCGCCCGGATATGTGCGATAGGTGTAATGACCACCGTGTCCTGCCCGATGCCCGAATAAACCGTGCGAATGTCGCTCCATTTACCTTCGCGTTTTTCGATTATCGGCTTCCAGCTCTTGGGTGTTTGGCTGATCTTTTCGTTTGGCAGATCGATGCCCGAACGCTTGTCATAATCAAAGGTCTCGACCATCTTTATGACACCCTCGATTCCCATTTTCAAGGCCAACCGGTAGTAATATCCGTCGCACGAATGCGTGATGGCATACGAGAGCGGCGGCGAGCCGTGATTGCCCATGCAGCGTGTGAACTTATTTCCGATCTGAATACCGCCGCCGCATGCCAGGTTCGAGTGTGCCACAGTGATAACCTCCTGCTGCAGCCCGGCCACCGATTCGGGTATTTTCCACGTCGAGCCCGGCGGATATCTTCCCTGGATAGCGCGGTTAAAAAGCGGACGCTCTTCATCCTGCCAGTATGCCGCGATCTGCTTGCGCCCTTCAGGCGTTTTGCTGCCCTGAACAAAGATGTTCGGGTCAAACGCGGGAAGCGACGCCATAGCGAAGATCTCTCCGTTGTTCGGGTCGAGTGCGATTATCGTGCCGCGTTTGGTCGGCGTTTCCGCCAACTTCTGTTCGGCGGCCATCTGAAGATCAAAATCTATTGTTGAGATCAAGTCCTGTCCGGCCTGTGGCTCGACCTTGTCGATCTCACTTTGAACACGGCCGCGGCTGTCCACGATCACCTTTCGGTATCCCGGCTTTCCGCGCAGAAACTCGTCGTAATATTGCTCAAGACCGCCTTTGCCGATGATGTCGCCCGGCCGCATTCCTTTGGCCTTCCATTCTTCAGACTCAAGCTGCTTCGGGCTGATCTCTCCGACATAGCCAAGAATATGGGCAATATACGTGCCGTGAGGATAAAACCGCTGCGGCTGAAGTTCGATTCGCAGCTCCGGATATTCAAGCGAGTGCGACTCGACCCAGCTGATGTCCTGCATCGTCGCACCTTCTTTCAGTACCATCGTCTCAAAATCGTTCTGCTTTTTGATCAGGTTCAGGCGCTCAACGACGAAGCGGTTTTCGAGGTTCAGGCCTTTGGCATAATCTTCCACCCGGTCGTTTACATCGATCTTTTTGATCGGCTCGTTCGAAAGAACGACATTGTAGGTCGGGCGCGAATCCACAAGGATCTTTCCGTTGCGGTCGAATATAGCTCCCCTTGGGGCCGGGATCGGTATAAGCCGGATCCGCTGATTTTCCGCCCTTCCCGCCCAATAATCACCTTGAACAACCTGCAGGTAATATAGACGGACACCGAGTATAGCCAACAGAATGAACGCAATTATATGTATCGTTCCGATCCTGGCAAAAAGATTCTGTCCGTGCTCATTCAGCTTCATATTGTTGTTTCTATCGCGAGAATCTTATCGGGTTTTTTCGCCGCGTCTGCCTCCGGTTTGAGAAAAAGTCAGGCTTTCTTGCCCGTTTCTTCTCAACCAAAACATAGTCCAAAAGAATGTAAATGACTGTTCCGGCGATCGTCGTTCCGATCAGTGTATAGGCAACGAGCACGAGCACCTCGCCCGCCAGCTCTTGTCCGAGCAGCCTGTGGAGTCCGAAATACACCAGATCGTCAAGTAAACATGCCCCCGCTATGACGGGTATCCGAAGCAAAAGGTTGTCCATATAGACCCGCCTTGCAAGCTCGGAAACTACATATGCAATAAGGGTTTTGGCGAATGCGTTAGACCCCAGAAGCCCGCCGCTGAGAGCATCGACCGCAAGCCCCGCAAAGGTTCCAAAAAAGATGGCCTTGATAGCGTCACGTTGAAGTGCCGCATACACGACGATGATCAGCGGAAAATCGATATAGCCAAGCGGTTCGGCAACATTCCGCAGCGTCCACTGCAGCAGTATCGCGACGATCAGAGCTATTGTGATCTTTAGTTGATCCATTCTTGGAAAAGTTACAGGTTCTGGTCCTGGTTAATTTTAGAAATGACGAACACGAAACCAGAAATTCACTTCTTAACCGCGTTCGGCAGCTTCTGTTCAAACTCCTCTTTGGCAGGCGGCTCATACATCAGGATCCCGACCTCCTGCATTGAATCGATCCCAGAACTGGGTTTGATAAATATCTTGTGGGGTGTAGTCGCCGAACCCGTGATTACCTCAACGACCTCTCCTATCGTAAGTCCGGCTGGATAAATACCGTCCTGGCCACTCGTATAAACGATCTGTCCGACCTGCACTTCCACGCCGCCCGAAACGTACCGCATCTCGACCACATTTCTTTTGCTAGACCCGGAAATAACACCAAGCGCGTTTGAGGTGCCTATTTGGCCGACGATGCCGCCAACACCCGATTTGTCCCTCGTGATCAGGTCAACCTGGGCCGTAAGCGGACTAACCGCCGTAACCCGGCCGACAAGTCCGCCGTTCGTCACGACCGGCATATTCAGCTTTACGCCGTCCATGCTGCCTCGGTTTACGATCGATGAGTCGAACCAAATGGAAGGATCGCGCCCGATTATGCGGGCGTTAAGTACTTTGTACTTACTCTTTTCCTTCAGATCGAGAAGCGAGCGAAGCCTTTCGTTCTCCGCGTTCAGTTCCTCGCCGGCCTTTAGTTCGACCTCAAGTTCCTGGACCCGCTGTTTGAGCAGATCATTCTCGTCCTGGGCCGTACGGAGGTTCGAGATCGACGAAAAATAATTGGTGACCCCGGCGGTAACCGAGGTAACCGGCGATTGGACAAAATCGGCTGCGGTCTGAGCCCAAACGCGAATGATACGCTGCCCGGAATTAACCTGCCGCGCATCGAACGCCATTAGCAGAAAACTCCCCAACAGCAGAACGATGACCAGCCACGGCGTGATCCGCCAAACATCTTTTTGACTTCGTTCAACCATCCTTTCTACGTGACACGGGGGCTAAGAGACGCGGCGACGCGGGAGCCTAACTCCGTGTCCCCGCGTCCCCATTTCCCCGTGTCTCATACTAACTTCCTGTCATCAATGAATTATCCCACTTGACGCGTTTGAGCAGTTCGAAATCGGAAAGCATCTTGCCGGTGCCGAGCACAACCGATGAGAGCGGATCGTCTGAGATCACAACGGGCAGGCCGGTTTCGATCGTCAAACGTTTATCGAGATTCTTAAGCAGAGCGCCGCCGCCGGTCAGCACTATGCCGCGTTCGACGATGTCTGCAGAGAGTTCGGGAGGTGTCCGCTCAAGGGCCACGCGGACGGCGTTGATGATCGTGGACACCGCGTCGGACAGAGCCTCGCGTATCTCTTCGTCGGTCATCGTTATGGTCTTGGGAATTCCCTCTATCAGGTTGCGGCCGCGAACGTCCATCGAAAGCGGTTCATCAAGCGGAAACGCGCTTCCCAGGGCTATCTTGATCGCCTCGGCGGTACGTTCGCCGATCAGTAGATTGTACTTGCGTTTGATGTATTGCGTTATGGCTTCGTCCATCTCGTTGCCCGCAACACGGACAGCACGCGAATAAACGATTCCCGAAAGCGATATCACGGCAATGTCGGTCGTTCCGCCGCCGATATCTACGACCATATTTCCGTGTGGTTCGGTGATCGGCAGCCCGGCGCCGATGGCGGCGGCCATCGCTTCCTCAACCAGATAAACCTCGGATGCCTTTGCACGATACGCGGAATCTTCAACCGCACGCCGCTCGACTTGCGTGATCTCGGACGGAATGCCGATCACGACACGCGGACGCACCCACGATTTGCCGTTATGCGCCTTGCGGATAAAATGCTGGAGCATCTTTTCCGTCACCTCGAAGTTGGCGATCACCCCGTCCTTCATCGGGCGGATCGCGACGATGTTGCCCGGCGTCCGGCCAAGCATTTCTTTCGCGTCGCGGCCCACGGCTTCAACCTGGTTCGTGACTTTGTTGATCGCGACGATCGACGGCTCGCTGACCACGATGCCACGACCCTTGGCGTAAACGAGCGTGTTTGCCGTTCCGAGATCGATCGCCAGATCGCTTGAAAATAGACTAAATAAAGATTTGAATGCCATTTTGGATATTAGTGTGTATGTAAAATGAGGCGATCACCATCGCCTTGCCGGTGTCCAAATGTGCCCGAAAACTTCTCAAA
>JBGTJP010000060.1:0-5644 GCA_041745075.1 Pyrinomonadaceae bacterium
TAATGCGGCTCATTATCGGCGTAAACCATTTGAACCGCAGCTCCCCGACCCAAAAATCATCGTTTGTCCCCACCTTTTTGTCGGCACTCGCCGAGCGCATTTCCAGCACAACATCGCCTTGTTGCTTGCGGAAAGTCGCATAGAAAGGTGTGCCCCAAGCGTCGCGTGACGCCTCCAGATCAAATCCGGCCTGCATTGAGGACGAGGCTAGCTGTATTGCGTCATTCGGATAATCGGAGGTTTCCTCAAAACGCTTGTGAAGTGCGCCAAACAAAGGTTCCAGACGTTTTTGCATTGGCTTCCCGTAGATAGAGCCAAAATCGTCGGCGTACGAATCGCTTGCAAATAAATGCGGGCGGTCGTATCTGTTCGCGAGGAGATATTCGGCCGCAAGCTGAAGATCCTCGGAAACAGGCTTTGACGTATCGATCCTATCAATGTCCCTGCGTGTCAGGTTGCCGAATGCGTCGGCCGTGCCTAAAAGTTTGCGCAGATCAGCCAAATTATCGGGAAGCTGTTCGGTGCGGGCGCGCTCCTCGATCGCCTTGTCCAGCATGACGATGCCAAGCGCGGATTCCACTCCGACGCCGGGACCGTTCTTAACGTTGAAGGCCAGCCGGGCTCCTTCACCCGGAAGGTAAGACCTTTTGACTGCCTTGAGATTAAGATCCAGTTCGCTCGGCGAAGGATAAATGACGGTCTTGCTCCACAAGCTGTATTTGTCGTCGCCATCTCCGTTATAGAAATATGCCGTGATGTTCAATTCGCCCTTAAAATCAGGACGGTATGGAATAACGAAAGATTCGCTACCGCGCGAAACCGTTATCTGTTTGGACCAAATAACGCTCGCGTCTTTTGCGACATCGACAAAAACGGGGACGTTTTCGTTTGACAACACCTTTGCCAGGATCGGCTGGCCGGGTGCGTAAATGGTCTTGTCGGTTTTTACGCGAATCTGTCGTGAATTCACATCTATGAAAATGTTCTCATCAAGACTGCCCCGATTGCCGTCTTTGTCGGTCGCCGTTATCCGGAAGTTAAATTCATTTTTTGCCTCGGCAAACGGCTTCTCCGAAAAGCTGATTTCAAACTTCGCTGCTCCGTAAGCATTCGTTCTGCCTTCGGCGAGAATCTGGTTTGTCTTAGCATTCTCGTAATAACCGGACAAGGCCAGTTTTGCCCTGACGGGTGTGCCGTCGGGGTAAAAAGCCGAAATGTAGAATTGAAACGGAATCGCGGGGTTAGGGTCCGCGGCAGGGCGAATAAAATAGATATGAATCGACTCCTTTGAAATGCGGATATCGAACCGTCGCTGTTCGGTTCGATTCGTCGTCGGGTCGGTAAAATATGCCGCAAAGCGTACATCATCGAATCGCTTCCAACTATCCTCTTTCAGCCTTTTTGCGGCCTCGCTTATGTTGATCTGTGCGGCGAATCTGCCATTCCCGTCTGTCTCACCCTCGTAAGCGGGCCCCTGTTCCGTGTCGTAACGCTGCTCGGAGAAATTCCATTCTCTCTCTTTCTCTTCGACAATTTTCACCCGCCCGCTCTGAACCGGCTTTCCAAAAAGATAAGCCGCGTCAACAAAGACTTTGGCGACCGTTTCATCTAGCAAATAGTAAGGTTTGGCGGGTTTCGCATTGACGATAAAATTCGGCAGGTCGTACCGTGAGACCTTAAACTCGGCCTTGCCGATCTCATCACTGTCATCGTTCTCAACAGTAATCAGGTATTTCCCAAGTTTGAGATCGGCCGGTATCTGCCATTCGACATTAGCGATCCCGAATCGGGATGTCGTGACTGTTTTTTCAAGGATCGTCTCCCCTTCTTCGTCCCTTATTTCGATCTCTAATTCCCGATCGGCAATCGGACGCCGGCCCTGGTTCAAATGAATGGCGCGAATGTAGAGCCTCTGATTTGGCTGATAGATCGGCTTGTCGGTCTGCAGATAAACAAACGCATCCCGCGATAGTTCGAGGTCGGTCTCGGCCTTGCGCATCACGCCGCTTTTTCTTCCTTCGATAATAAGGTCTGCGTCGTAGTCCAACCTTATACCGCGTGGTATTTTGAACTCGATCGTTGCTACGCCTTCGGAATTGGTCCGTCCGCCGGCAGCAAGGTTCAGCTCGTCGTCTTCATCATCGGTATCGAGTTCAAGCTGCAAGGTTCCCGAAATATCGACGCCGCGGATAGGCTTTTTTGTAAAGGGATGGATCGCCAGAACATGAGCTCGAACGTTCATTCCCGCAAAAACACTCTGAGGGGCGGTCACCTGAAGCTCGAAAATCTCTGGCATTATTTCCGATAATGCAATGGTGTTGGAAAGGAATTCCGGTGAATTTGGCTGCGAAATACTGTATCGAAGCCTGTACCAAAGAAGTTTGTCCACGCCTTGACCGATCTCAAGAGGGATGGTCAATCGCCTTGATCCGCTGGGAAGTCGGTGAAGGCCTTCGCTTTTAGCGACGACTAAATCGTCTTCGTCCAAAACTTCAATTTTCACGGCTACGAGCTGTATCGGTCCGCGCGACTTCAGCGGCAATTCGACCAGGAGTTGACCGCTTTTTGTAACCGCCGTAATCCCGCTTTCGCCGATGCCGAACAAACCCTGCGCTCTCACCACCGATGCGAAAAGAAAACACACTAATGCCAGGGAGAAAATACACGAACGCATAGACGTTACCTCAATTTTAACTTGCAATTACAGGAAGGTTTTTTGCTTCCTTTGAGATGTGGTGAGATTTAGAATTGGTTGCCTTAGCGGCAGAGTCTTCGTCTCACACAACGCGTGATGGGCAACGGCACCGCTCGGTCTTATGCCTTCGGATGGGCCTTGTCGTAAACTTCGATCATTGTTTCCATCGAGACCTGGGTGTAGATCTGCGTGGTCGATAGCAAGGCGTGGCCGAGGAGTTCCTGGATGTCGCGCAGGTCGGCGCCTTGGTCGAGCAGGTGCGTGGCGAATGAATGGCGAAGGCTGTGGGGCGAGATGTTGTGGATGTCGGCACATTGCTTGATGTACTTGTCGATCATCCGGCCGACGCTGCGGGTCGTCAGCCGTGTTCCTTGGTAATTTAAAAAAACGGCGTTCTCGTCACGTTTCCCGGGAGGGCAATTGTTCAGAAACGCGGGCCGGGTTTCGGCCAGATAGTGCATCAACGCCTGAAGCGCGTGTTCATGAAACGGTACGATCCGCTGCTTTTTCCGCTTGCCGGTGACGCGGACGAGGCGTTCGCGAAAGTCGATGTCCTTTAGATTTATGCTGACAAGTTCGCCGACCCGGATGCCGGTCGCGTAGAGAAATTCGATGATCGCGCGGTCGCGGCGACCGAGATCGGTGTTGGTGTCGGGCGTTTCGATAAACCGGACGGCATCTCCCATCGAAAGATGGTTCGGAAGCTTCCGCTCGATCTTCGGCGTCGCGACAAGCTTTGCGGGGTTCGTTTCCACCACGCCTTCTCGAACGAGATATTGAAAAAATGTCCTTAAAGAGGCCAGCTTTCGCGCGACCGACGTTTTTTTGTGATCGTTGTGCAGCGACGCCATCCATTCGCGGATCGTCAACCGGTCAATGTCAGCCACCGGCACGTCGGTGCGTTTTTCAACCGAACAAAGAAAATCTTTGAACTGTCCCAGATCGCTGGCATAATTCCGCAGCGTATGCGGGCTCATGCTTCGTTCATAAGTGAGGTGTTCGAGAAATTGATCGATGAGTTTGTGAATCATCGGATACGCAGGTTACTTCTTGGGAACATAGTACCCTTTTCGGGTACGGACATCTACATCCTGCCTGTTCTTGACGGTCAAATCGATCTGCCGAAACTCGCCGCGTTTTTCGGTTTTGGGATCGGGATAGTAGCTCAAAATATATTGCTGCGAGAGCTCCGCCGAGATCTGGCGGAAAGCTTCGTCTAGTTCCTTTTCGTCGATGGGCGAATAGACGCGGCCGCCGGTCTGGGCAGCAATCTCCATCATTCGGCGCTCGGCCGCGAGCTGGCGGATATTGGCATTGCCGCGTCGGTTTTTGGTACGCACGTAATTCTCAAAGTCGGTGGTTTTGACGATAAAGACCTGGCAATTTGAGATCTGCAGTGATCTGAGGGCCTGCTCGAGCGTCGCATCACTATAGGTATCGTCGCCATCCGAAACAATGACCATGACGCGACGCCCATGGACCTCACCCAAATACTCAGCTCCTTTGACAATGGCGTCGAGCAGGGCGGTAGCACCTTCGGGTGCCGGAAAGGCTTCGATCGCCCGGTTCAGCATACCGACATTGCTGGTAAATATCTGCTCCAAACGCGTGCCCGTCGCAACGCTGAACAACGCGGCAAGGTCTTTTTCAGGCCGGATCATACGGTCAAAGAACTTTATGGCGGCCTTTTTTTCAAACTCGCGGGCGATCATCACGCTCGAAGAGTTATCAAACAGCATTGCCAGTCTGATGGGCGTTTCCGAACGAGACAGATCGCTCAATTCGGCCCCCGTTCCGTTTATCTTCAATTCGAAATCTTCCAGTTTCAGCGTCGTCAAACCCCTGCCGCTTGCGTCCAGCACGGTGACGGGGATCGGCACCAGTGTCGATTCGATCCTAATAACGTCGTCGTCCGCGGGCTTTGGCGTCGGTGTGGGTACTGGTCCGCCAACGTCGTCTGGTATACGCGTTGGGTTGTATTTGACTGGCAGTTTTGTTGACGGCCCGGGAGCGGGCGAAGGTTTATCTGGTGGCTTTACACGGCCTGATTGAGCAAAAGCCGATGCGGCCATTATAAAAATTGTGAAAATTGCGAGCTTCATCCAATTTGCGAGAACAGTACGCTCTTTTGATTACAGAATGGGCAAATTATATGCCTAGACGAAAATCATCTTTATAGAGGCAAGAAACAATACGGCGGCCAGTACACGCCGCATCGTCAAAGAATCGAACCGCTTTGCCCCAAGCGTCGAACCTATTATACCGCCGATAACGGCCGCCCCTATCCAAAACCAGACGTTCGACGGCAGAACGGCCAATTCGGCCGGGTTCTCGAAAAACCTTCCGATCAAGCCCGACGCCGAGTTTACAAAGATAAACAGAGCCGATACGCCCGCCGCGACACGCGTCTCGGACCACTGCATTAAAAGCAGGATAGGCGTCAGAAAAATGCCGCCGCCAACGCCCACAAGGCCCGACAAAAGGCCAATGATCACTCCGATGAGCAGGCAGATGAGGACCGGCGGTTCGTTTACCCGATCGTCGCCCTTTAGATTGACCGCCAGCCGCAAAGCAGCCAACGCCAAAACCAGTCCCAAAATTACCTTATATGCGTTCGTCGGCAAATGTATCATCCCGCCGACAAAGGCCATCGGTATCGACGCCGCTGCAAACGGCAAAAAGATTCGCCACGAAAAATATCCGGCTCGCCAAAACTGCACCGTCCCGATCGCCGCGACAAACAAGTTCAAGGTCAAAGCCGTCGGCCGCGTCACCTCCGGCGCGACAACCAAAAAAGCCATCACCGCCAGATAACCCGACGCCCCGCCGTGGCCGACCGATGAGTACAGAATTGCAACGACGAAGATCGCTGCGATGATCATGAGCTGCGTAAATTCCACTAGGCAGGAACGCTCCGCGTTTCAACGTTTCCGCGATTCAAGCGCGCGG
>JBGTJP010000061.1:0-7497 GCA_041745075.1 Pyrinomonadaceae bacterium
GAATACGGGCTATATCTTTGTCCGTTCCGATCTTGATAATTTTGAGATACCGGCGTCGGTCGAATACATATCGCATTGCTCTTACGCGACAACGCTGATGCGGAGGGGCGTTGTGCTTTCGACCTGTGAACACCTGCTGTCCGCTTTGCGCGGCTCGGGGATCGACAACTGTTTTGTCGAGCTTGATAACATCGAGATCCCGATACTTGACGGTTCAAGCGAAGATTGGATAGACCTCATCGCGAAGGCGGGCATAAAAGAGCTGAGAGCAAGACGCCGCACGTTTCGGGTACTCAAGCGGGTCGAGTTTGAGGAAGAGGGGCGAAGGATGTCGATCGAACCGTCGGACAAATTCGAGATCGAATGCGTCATCGACTTCAAGCATCCGTTCATTAACCGGCAGTCGTTTCATTTTGTAATGGGAAACGGCTCGTTCGGAGCGCAGATAGCATCGGCCCGAACTTTTGGTTTTACGCATGAGATCGAGATGCTTAGAAAAGCGAATCTCGCACTTGGAGGCTCGCTGGATAATGCGATCGTGTTGACATCGGACGGAATGTTAAACGAGACACCCCTGCGATATGACGACGAATTTGTCCGGCACAAGATCCTCGACATAATCGGCGATGTCGCTCTGCTGGGAATGCCCGTAGAAGGGAAAATAACCGCTGAAAAAAGCGGCCACGCCATTCACGCCGCCTTAATGAGCAAGCTGCTAAAGACGGAAAAAGCATGGGAGATCGTCGAGGCGAAAGTCAAAGACTAGTTGCAACAGTTCTTTGAACGACCTAAGGTGCTCCAAATTATCCGAAGATTTTTTTACGAGTTAGATGAAAAGTGATAGGTCTTAAGTGAAAACTTAAGACTTCCGATTTTCAGTTTCACCTATTACGAACCGAATACCGCCTTATTGGGCCGGACTTCCGCCGGGACTAGGCGTTGGCGTCGGGGGTGGAGGCGGCACGACCTCGAAATAGGCGTTGACCTGTTGGGAATTTACACGGGCTTTCAGGAACTCTACGATGCGGGTTTGATCCGGTGGGGCAACTCTTTCTGCCGACGAAATAACGGCGATCCAGACAGGGGTTTGATCGGCACCGGAGTTGTTTATCACCCGTTGGACAATACACGAAGTAATTGACGAATACTGTGCCTTCAGTTCGTTGAAGATCTGTCTTCCCAGAGCTTTCTCCGCATCTGTCGCGGCGACTTTTTCTTTCAAGGCCCTCAATTCCTTTTCGCGTTCATTCAAAACGCTGGTCAACTGTTTTGCCTGTTCATTTTCCTGAGTTTCACCATTCTTAAGGTATGCAAAGCCCTGCTTTATCTCCAGAACCGTATTCTCAAGTCCGTATTGGGGCAGCTTCGCCTTTAGCGCCTCAACTTCGCCTTCGGGAATGAACTCTCCGCCGTAGGTCAACGTGATCGTTTCAGCTTTACCGTCAATTGTTTTCTTGAGCAAATAATCATTGGGAAAAATGGCCTCGACATCGACAAACTGATTAGCTTTTTGCCGAAACTGGTTCTGTTTTACGATATCGTAACCGAAGTAAATACTGGGCAGCAGCGTGATGACCACCACGCCCCAAACGATCCGCTGGGCGATGGTCTCATCCTTTGGATCTTCAAGATGTTTCCGCGGAAAGCGAAGGAATCTGGCGGTCAACAGCGTAGCCAGAGCAATAAACACCGTATTGATGATGTACAAGTAAAGGGCACCGCTAAAATATGTGAAATTCCAATTGGCCAAACCAAAACCCGCCGTACAAAGCGGTGGCATCAACGCCGTGGCTATGGCAACGCCCGGAATAACATTGCCCTTTTTTTGGCTTGAAACTGCGAGAATGCCCGCAAATCCGCCGAACAACGCGATCAGTACATCCCAAACGTTTGGTGAAGTTCGTGAAAGGATCTCGGACGAAGCATCGCTTAGCGGCGTGAGCGAGAAGAAAATAGTCGAAGTGATCAACCCTATCGCACCGGCGGCCAGATAATTCGATCCGGCCTTCTTAAGAAGTTCCAGGTCATTTACCGCCATGCCCATGCCAAGCCCGATGATCGGGCCCATCAGCGGTGATATAAGCATGGCGCCGATAACAACTGCGGTCGAGTTTACATTCAGGCCAAGCGACGCGATAAAGATCGCAAAAACAAGGACCCAGAGATTTGTGCCCCGAAACACAACATCGTCTCTTACGTTTTCTATGACCTCTGTGAAATCTTCTTTTTCGCGCCGCCCGAGAACGAAGATCCTGAGCATTTTTCTTAGCATTTATGTTGTTGCCCGCCGGAATGCAGCAGCGGAAATTATCGCCTATGCAGCCGTTTTTGTGAAGTCAACAGAAGGAGCCGTTTTACAAAAAGCCCATTTCAACCTTAGAATGACCACACTTAACTTGCGCGAATTCTTATCTAGCGAGGAAAAACAATGAAGCCATTCTTCCGGCATTCTATCTTGTCAGCGGTGGTCTTTTGCCTGACGGTCCCGAGCGCTCTTGCACAGGTGACGGCAGACGCGAACACCGCAGAGTTGATAAAAAAGCGGCACGCGATCGAAGCTGAGCTGCAATCTGTGGCGGCTGTTTACCGTAAAGTAATGGTGCCGATGCGGGACGGCAAGCGCGTGCAGGCTGACATTTACCGGCCAAAGGATAATAACAAGCAATATCCGATCATCCTTTCGCGGACGCCATACAACTTCAACTGGTGGGATGTCCGTCTCGGCGCTCCGCGCGATATGTCAACGGTGCTCGACGCAGTCAAACGCGGCTACGCGTACGTCATCATGAACGAGCGCGGTCGTTTCTTTTCCGAGGGTAATTATGACATTCTGGGCCCGCCGACGACCGACGGTGAGGACGCCATTAAGGCGATGACCGCGCAGCCGTGGTCAAGCGGAAAGGTCGGGACGATCGGCTGTTCATCGACCGCCGAATGGCAAATGGCCGTTGCGGCCCGCGACGTTCCGGGGTTTGCCACAATGATCGCTCAGGGATATGGAGCCGGGGTCGGCCGCGTCGGGCCTTATTATGAACAGGGCAATTGGTATCGCGGCGGTGCGGTGCAGATGCTCTTCATCGCCTGGCTTTACGGCCAGCAGAATCAGGTGCGGCCGATGTTCGCACCCGGCACCTCGCAGGAAGAATTGGTCCGGGCGTCGAAATCTTTCGATCTTTCGCAACAGGCTCCGTCGGTCGATTGGTCAAAGGCCCTCCGACATCTGCCGGTGAAGGATATTTTCACCGCGGTTGACGGCCCGCGTGGTATCTTCGCCGACGAAATGCCGGTTCCGACCGGCGGTGCGATGATCAAGCGCACACCGAACGATCCGGCATGGTACAAAGGCGGGCTTTGGCACGACAACATGAAGATCAATATTCCGGGCTTCTATTTTATGTCGTGGTATGACGTTTCGACCGGGCCCAATCTGGCGATGTACAACCATATCCGCAAGACGGCTGATAAGGACATTGCCGACAAACAGTACGCCGTGATCGCCCCCGTCCTCCATTGCAGTTACACGCGTGCGACCGAGAATACGGTCGTCGGTGAACGGAGCATGGGCGATGCACGGCTCGATTACAGCAAGATGACTTACGACTGGTTCGATCATTTTCTGAAAGGCGAGAACAATGACGTCCTGAAGATGCCGAAAGTTCAGTACTTCACCATGGGCAGCAACAAATGGCAGGCGTCGGAATCATGGCCGCCGGCCGGTGCGGAGCCGATAAAATTCTACTTATCGAGCGGCGGTAAGGCGAATTCGCGAAACGGCGATGGAGCGTTGACCGCGGCTCCGCCCGCGACCGATATACCAGACAGCTTTACCTATGACCCGATGAATCCCGTACCTTCGTTCGGCGGGAACGTCTGCTGTACCGGGAATGCAGTGCAGGGCGGGTCGTGGGACCAAAGCAAGATGGAAGAACGCGACGACATTCTGGTTTATAGTACCGACACGTTAAGGGAAGGAGTCGAACTGAGCGGCCCGATCGACGTTACGCTCTATGTTTCGTCCGACGCGAAGGACACTGATTTCACAGTAAAACTGATCGATGTGGACGAGAATGGAAAGGCCTGGAACCTGGACGAAACGATCCAGCGGATGCGTTACCGCGACGGCTATGATAAACCGCTCGCCTGGATGGAGAAAGGTCAAGTTTATAAGGTCACGTTCCAACCCATGACAACCAGCAACTATTTTGCCGCCGGCCATCGGCTGCGGATCGAGATATCAAGCAGCAACTTCCCGCGTTTTGACCGCAATATGAACACGGGCGGAAACAATTATGACGAAACAAAGGGCATCATCGCACGAAATGCGGTTCACCATTCGAAGCAGCATCCATCGGAGGTTACGATTTCTGTAGTTAGAAAGAAATAGTCGCCGCGGGCCGGCTAAGCATTTCGCGACTAAACTGCATTTATCAGTAAACGGAGTAACCGCGATTTAAGATCTCAGCGTGTATCTTTTCGTTCTGCCTTTGTTTTCCCGTGAAGAAATGAATCCTCCGTAGAGAATTCGGCATCTCTTGTTCGATGAATGAAGAAAAATCCAGATTAGTCACGGCTAAATGAAGTTCTCGAAGCGACATAAGATGCTCAAGACCTATGATCGATGAGAGATTCTTGCAGTTCGCAAACCATACCGTTTCAAGATCGCTTACTGTTGAGCTGAATCGTATCGATTCGAGTCTTATTTGATCTTCTACTCTTAGCTTCTTTAGTTTTCTAAATCGCTCAAGGTACGAAAGTTCGCAAAGGCCGCGCACGCGGATTATCTCCAACTCTTCAATTTCGTCACCCGCTACTTCATTGATGTTCTCGCGGCCACCAAGAATAATGAACAACGATCGAAGAGACTTGATCGAGTTTACGAACTCAAGGCTCTTACGCTTGATCGACGATAAACCCAAATTCTTTAGATTCTTAAGATGTCCTATCGCATCGATGTTCTTTGTATGTGCTTGGATCGATAGCGTTTCAAGATCGTCGAAGTAGATGAGCGACGATAGATCGTATGATCCTTTTGAGGTCTCACCAATTGTGAGGTGTTTCAAACTTCGAAAGTTCGGTAAATCTAGTATCGACAAATCCTGCATATCGAAAATACCGAGGCTCAGTTTATCCAACTCCTCAAGCGATGAAAAAGCATCTGTATTGTCCGCCCGACAAAGGCAATCCACGGACAGATTCTTAACGTTTTGGATTCTCCTAAGATCTTGGCAATCAAATGAGTCAGAATAGAACCCGTAGAATCTCACTTCAAATTCAGGGCCGTACTTCTTACATAGTTCATTGATCTCTATAAGAAGAGGGTGATCAAAGCAACGCTTTGAAAACTGCACGATCACATTAAGACCTTCAGCGATCAAATGGTCGATATACGCTTCGTCAAGAAACGAAGGATCCGTGATCCTAGTTTCTTTTTTCCCTGGATAACTCATAAGGTGTCGGACCACTCTTCATCCCAATCGGGCGTATGAAATGTACCTTCTTTGTCGGTTCTCTGGTATGTATGGGCTCCGAAATAATCGCGTTGAGCCTGGATGAGATTGGCGGGAAGGCGTTGGGATGTGAAAGCGATAAGGTAATTCAGCGTTGCGGCGGCGCACATATGCGGGATGTCCGCGGCGGCGGCGTTATTTGTAAATATTTTTAGATCGGCTAATTTCTCGACGACCGTGGGGAAGAATACGTCCGACGCCACGAGATTCTCGGGCTCAGGTTCGGCGGCGAAGGCTTGTCGAATGTCCTCCAGCAAGGCAGCCCGGATGATACAGCCGCCCCGCCAGATCTTCGCGATCTCGCTCATATCGAGTTCAAACCCCTTTTCCAGCGACGCCGCCTGCAAAAGAGAAAACCCCTGTGCGTAGGTTGCGATAAAGGCACAAAACAGCGCCTTGCGAATCGTTTCTGGTTCTGATTCAGTGGGTAGTGGGTAGTGGCTAGTGGGTAGTTTGGCGGAAAAAATGGTCCTGAATTCCTTTCTAGCCGATATTTGCCGCATCGTGACGGCAGAATCTATAGTCGGGATCGGAACGCCAAGGTCCATCGCCGCCTGCGAGGTCCATTTCCCTGTTCCCTTTTGCCCGGCGGTGTCGAGAATCGTTTCAACAAGCGGCACTCCGGTCTCGCCGTCCTTTTTTTTCAGAATGGTTCCCGTTATTTCAATAAGAAAAGAATTAAGATCGCCCTCGTTCCATTCGTCAAACAAATTCGCGATCTCTTCCGTTGGCGTCCCGCAACCGCGTTTAAGGAGATCGTAGGTTTCCGCGATCAACTGCATCAGGCCGTATTCGATGCCGTTGTGGACCATCTTAACGAAATGGCCGGCCGACCCGCTTCCCACGTGTGCCGCACAGGGCTCTCCGTTCACCTTTGCTGACGCTGCTTCAAAGATCGGGCGGACGTGCTCGTAAACATCCCGCTTTCCGCCGACCATTATGCTGGCGCCGTGGCGGGCGCCTTCTTCGCCGCCGGAGACGCCGACCCCGATAAATTCAATACCAAGATTTCCGAGTGATGCTTCGCGGCGTTCCGTATCGGTAAAATGGGAATTTCCGCCGTCGATAACAATGTCACCTATGGCAAGGTGCGGCAGCAGACCCTCGATCACCGAATCGACGATCGGCCCGGCTGGAACGAGGAGCATTATAATCCGCGGCGATGCGAGCTTTCCGATAAGATCCGCCGGATCTTTGCCGGTCTCAATATCGAAGCCCCTTCCTTCGTCGAGAAGCAGCTCCCGCTTGTCCTCGTCAAGGTCATAGCCAGCACAGGCGAAACCCTGTTCGGCAACATTCAAAAGGAAGTTGCGGCCCATCGTTCCCAGGCCGATCATCCCGAATTTCGCTCTTGACATCGTTTCAGTGCCCCAAACGCTTTAAATAAGCATTTTTGAGATTTTTCTCGATCACCGAGTGCAAAGGCAGCTCGGTGAAGCCGCCTTCCTTGAATATCTTTCCCGCGCATTTGCCGCACAATAAATAAGCGATCAGTACGCCGTGCTCGCGAAAAATGAATGCATTCATCGATAGCGCGTCCTTTCCTTTGTATTTCATACCGTCTATCTTCCGGCCGCAGCCGGGACAGCCGTCGCCGTCATGCATCCAGCGAGATTTGACCGCGCTTCCAAACTGAATTTGGGCCTGAACGGAAAGCTGCTCCAAAAGCTCTGAGATCTCTTTATTCGACATAGCGATAAATCAGCGAACAAGTAATCCTTTTATAGACTTAGACTTGCCCCCGTCAATCAGTAACTATACACTGCGATTATCATATATGTTATCACTGCTTGACGTCATTCGCCCGACAACATTTATCGAATCTTCGAAGCTCAGGGAGCATTTGCGGCTTGATCTGACCATCGCGACCGAGACCTTTCAGCACACGGGCAGTTTCAAGTTTCGTGCGGCATATAATCTGGCGCTGAACGTGGAACAGGATGAGATATTGACGGCGTCCTCAGGCAACTTTGGCCAGGCGCTCGCTTAT
>JBGTJP010000062.1:0-14993 GCA_041745075.1 Pyrinomonadaceae bacterium
CGCCAGCTCGAAGTTTATGAACTGATTGTTCGCGATAACGATACCCGAGGTTGTCCCCGGGCCCGACCCTTCGAGGTAGATGAGTTGCAGCGGAACCGCCGAGGCGTCCGTGCGGTCCCTGATGGTGCTGTCGGAGATCGAATTACTGTCATTGCCAGTGGTCGATCCGGGACCGATCATTACGACTCCGGTCGAAATACTGGTCGTACCGCCCTCGACGATGCAGTTAACTATCCCATTGCTCGACGCGTCGTTGAACAGCCGAATAGTCGCACCGTTTCCCGTATTGCGGAACATCAGTCCGCCCGGCCCGAAAGCGAGTCCGCTAAAGGTAACACGGTCGGCGCCGTTGAGGTTTATCAGAGCGGCCGCGTTGCTGCCTTCGATCAAACGCGGCGCACCCGATGCCTGGACGAAGATCGTATAACCGCCAACTCCTGTTTCGACCTGGTGATTGAGTGAATGCGTGCCCGTTTCAGCCGTCAGGTCGGAGGTAATGTTCACGACAACATTTCCGCTGATCGTTCCGGCGTTCATCTGTTCGAACAACCCGCCGGGGTTCGTCAGCGAAGTCACCGCCTCGCCGGTGCCGACGCTGATCGTGCCGGAGAATACTGGCGGAGTGACTGTGACATTGACCAACCCGGTGTCGGTCAACGATCCGTCGGAAACGGTGTATTCAAAGCTCGCGGCACCGGTGAACCCGTTGGTTGGCGTAAAAGTCACGTTTCCAGCATTCAGGACGACGGTTCCGTTGACAGGGTTTCCCACGGCCGTAACGGTCAAACCCGGACCGTCATCGTCAATGTCATTCGAAGCCAGAGAAGCGGCCGTCACGATCAGCTGAGCGTTCATCGGCGTGCTCAAATTATCATCCACGGCAACGGGCGGATCGTTCACGGCGGTGATCGTCACGGTCGTGGACTGGACGGCACTGCACTCCCCGCCGTTGTCGCAAACCCGAATGGCGATCACGCAGCTTGTGGGCGGTATGGGTCCGGCCGGCGTAAAGGTAAACCCGCCTGAACCGTTTATGCTTCCGCCGCAAGTATGGGTCGGGGCAACGGTCTCCCATGTCGATCCCGTTCCATCCGGATCACTGAATACGGCATTGTACGTATAGAGCACGTCCTCAGTTGCGGTCAACGCTGCCGAAGAGGTTATTACCGGCGGATCGTTCACCGCCGTGATCGTTAGCGTGCTGGTTTGTGAATCACACAAATTTGGCGATCCGCCATCGCACACCTGTATTGCCAGCGTGCAGCTGGCCGGCGGCACGGGCCCGGCCGGTGTAAAGGTATAGACGCCGGTTGCCGCTCCGATCGCGGCCCCGCTGCACGTATTTGCCGGCAGCAAACTCCAGGCAGCCCCCGGGCCGTCGGGGTCGGCGCTGGCCGCGTTATAGGTCAACAACACATCTTCGGTAGCCGCTGTCGGAGCCGTGCTGGTGATCACAGGCGGAAGGTTGGCCGCCCCAATGGGCGTAAAATTTCCGGCATCGGCGCCAATATCGGTTGGAGTCAAGCCGCTGCGCGACTGGCCATCAAAATCATCGCCTACACCGACATCCGCACCGCCCGCCTCGACCACAGTCGGGGAACCGGAACTAATGTGCAGATCGGGGATCGCCCCCGATGCGTTTGAAAATTGAGGATCGTTTGAAAAACTGTTCGAGTCCTGGCCGATCGCCGCCTGCCAGGCAGCAAGGTTCGCCCGATCCGACGCATAAAACCCGAAAACGCCTCCCGTGCCATTTGCCAGATAGACGTTGTTGTTGATCAATAAGCCGAGTGGGTTGGCTCCGCTTCCTCCAATTCGGACAGCATAATGTTTACCGGTGCCGCCGCCGTTGCTTCGGGCGTTTACGAAAATATTGTTCCGGTACTCGCGGTTGATCGACGTTACAGTGCTTTGCATCGCGTAGGTTGCTGAGGAACCGATCACGGCAGTTCCGCCAATATAAATGCTGTTGTGGTAAAAGAGACTCGAAGAACCCGCCGTCTCTCGCACGCCGCTGATCTGGTTACTTGCCGTGACTCCGTTGCCAAGCGCGATCATATTGTTTTGGTATGTCGTGCTCCCGCCCTGTACATCAATGCCGTTGACCGTCCCGGTTGTGGACGACGCATCGCCAACGCTCAAACCGTAGATAAGATTGCGTTGGACAAAATGCGAGCCGTTTGCCCCGTTATACAGGAGGCCGGTGACCGTAACATTGTTTGCCGTATCGCTGTTGGTAAGATTTCGGATCGTGTTGCCGCTGATGTCGTTTCCGCTGGTGGCGCTCGTGGCCTGGATCGAGATACCCAGGAGTGAAGAGTTATCAAGGGTGCCAGTGTTGGCCGAATTCGTCGTCAAATTTGAAACCGTATTCCCTGTAGCGATCACCTGGGCTGTGTTTGCCAAAAGTCCCACCGTGTTGGACGAAGTTGATGTCGAGCTGTTCACTATTGGAGCGGATGGGTATCCGACGGTATTGTTTTGAACCGTACTCGTGAGACTCGAATTATTTGTGGTTGCTCGAATGCCGAAAAGATCAATTGCCCCTGCCGATGTGTTGGCGACGGCGATTCCACCAACCGAGTTGTTGGATGTACTCGCCCCACCGCCGGCAAAAGAGTTATTTATCCCATAAACGTTTGATCCGGAATTGGAAGAACTGGTGACCGAGATCGCTCCGGCTACAGTCGAACTCCCAACCACATTGCCCGTGACATTTCCCACATCCGCCCGGCCAGCCTCGATGAATATCCCGGCAAACGGGGTTAGGGACACATTGCCCGAGATCGAAATATTGGTGATCGTGTTCCCTTGAATGCTTGAAGGCACGGAGCTCGAATGCAGGGAAAGATAAATCGGGTAAAACCGCGCGTTTGCACTCCCGCCGGCTATCTCATAAGTTCCGGTACCGCTGCTGCTAGAATAACCGATGACGTTCCCTGCTATCGTAAAACCTCCAGCATTAGAGCCATTGATCTGAATTGCGGCGTGATTTTGCGCCGGATGGGTGCGCGGCGCGGTCTGATAGAAACGGTTGTCCGTAAAACTACTGGTCAATGTCCCGTTTGCGACGTAGATGCCCGCACTTGTTGTTGTCGTACTTGTGTAATCGAAAATATTATTTCCCGACACGGTATTGCCGCTATTCTCGTTCGGATTCGCTGAACCTCCGAAATGAATACCTTTGGTCGGGAAGTTCACGCCCGCCGGACCGATATCGCAGTTAGAAATGGTATTGTTGTCGTTGCCCGTCGCCAGTGCATTCGCACCGAATAGAATGTTTCCACCATTTGTTCCAACCACCATTGTGGCAGATCCCAGCACACTAACATTCGTAATCAAATTGTTGCTCGCATCCATGACGAATCGGATCGTACTCGTGTTAGACATGTTGGACACGGTGGTATTCGAAATTGTCAACGAGTTTCCGCCCGCGTTAAGCCCATCGATCGTTACATTATCAGCACCATTGAGATCGATCATCGGAAAACCGGCGGTCGTCGCCGCTGTTATCGTCCTTGCCGTTCCACCAACTGGCTGGATCAAGATAGATGAGTATGACGCAGGTGGGGACCCAGATCCGCTCGCATTGAGAATACTGCTTGAAGCCACCTCGGTCGTATTTCCGCATACGTCAATTGCAATCACGCCGGTGTGAACGCCACCATTTATTGCGGTGAAGGCCGCTCCGAGGGTTGGATAGCCGGTTGGCTGAGTGCCGGAGCCGCCGGTGCCTTCTACTTCGATAACGCCGCCGGGGAGGCTTTGGCATGTGCCGACCGTAAGAAGTGATTGCGGCGCGGCGTAACCGCTCATATCAAACGGTTCGCGGGCGGCGATGTCCGCGAGCGGCTGCGGTACTATCTCTCCGCGATCCAGGCCGAACGCGACGGCGGCGAGCGCGGTCAGCATAAGTAAGCGAACGAATACGACGGGAGTGCGGGATAGTGATGTCATTATCTTTATAGGAGCGGACGGCAAAGCCCCGGCGTTTTCACACGCGGGCAGACGTCCTAAAGGTTCCTGCCTAAATTATTATTGGAGCTTTAAGGTTGAAGGAAGTATATTGCAAGATTTGTTCAAAATAAAGCGCTTTTTTAGGCATTCGGTGTATTTTTTTCGAAGAACGGGAATGGTCCGCAGCCGCACAGTTCGCCGTAAGTGCCGTTTCTAAAACCCGGTAAACGGTGAAATTAGACCAACTGCCCACTATAAACTATTCACTATCAACTATTTAGAAAGATTTTGTCTGTTTCAGTTGATAGTTATGGAATTGAAAGTTGACAGTTTTCTCAGCTCCCCTTCAACTATCCAGTATTTAGAAAAACCTGCTTTTTGTTTCAGTTGAAAGTTAAACAGTTGAAAGTTGACAGTTTTCTCGCATCCCCCGTCACGCGAAAATTGGCCGGGGCCGCCAAACCTACCGGGATCGCCTTTCCTGACACTTTTTGTCATCGGCTGATTACCAAAAACTGTTAATAAACCGCCAGTCGGCTGGCACGATTTGGCCAACTTCTCAAACCGCCATGAAATATTTCTTTGGCCTAATTGATTGATAATCAACGTCTTACGTTTTTATCCACGTGCACGACACGACACGACACCGCTTTGGCACGGGGGTTGTAATAGCAATTGCAGCCTGGGAAAGGTAGATAGAAAACTTTTATTACTTTAGGAGCTTGTGAAATAGAAATGAAAAACCAGAAAGGATTCTCACTTATCGAATTGTTGATCGTCGTTGTTATCATCGGCATCATCGCAGCCATCGCGATACCGAACCTGCTTGCGGCACGCCGTTCAGCAAATGAAGGTGCAGCTTCGTCGGGCCTTCGCACTCTGCACGGTGCAAATGCCACCTATCAGGCGACGACCGGTAACGGTAACTACGCGCCGTCGATCGCTGGTCTTGGAGCCGTCAACCTAATTGACGCAGTTTTCAGCAGCGGCGAAAAGAGTGGCTACAGCTTCACCTCAACGACGGGCAACGGCAGCTATGCTAACCAGCTTCGCGTGACGGGTGCCGGCGGTAACCCTGCAACGTTTGCTTGCGTCGCCAAGCCGGTTGTCAACTCGGGCATCACCGCAACGGGTACACGTAACTTCGGTATCGCAACAGACGGTATCCTGGGTGTTGAGCCTCTCGGAGCGGTCGGCGGTACTGGTGCAATGGCAGCAGTAGCCGGTACGTCCACAACGCCGTCGAGCTATGGTAGCGGCGGAAACATCACTGCACTTGGTCAGTAAATGGCCTCGGCTTGTCTCTTGCAAGAAGCGGTTATTCGTAACCGCTTCTTTTTCTTTTGCCCTCGGAATATCGCGGTGTATAATGTTCGACGGATATTCACCCCTCCCGAAAATACCGATTCATTGAACTTACGATTCCCCTCCGACCAATGCAGACCACCCGCAGCAGCGTCAACTACAAAGAACCAAAACTCCTATTCTGTATAGGCTTGGTGGTAGTTCTGCTCAGTCTTTCGTTTCCTTTGATCCCGGAGTGGAGAACATTTATACACATGTGGCGGACGGAATTGATTGCGTCCGTCTTTCTTGGTATTTCGCTCGGTTATCTTTTTTACTCTTCGAATTCAACGGGAGAGACGTTCAAACTTCATCGACGCGAATTCCTGTTCGTTGCCCTTCCGATCGTTTCATTCATTGTTTGGAGTGCCCTGTCCATTTTCTGGGCACCGTCTTGGCGTTCAGCCCTTCATCACACGCTGGTTTGGTCGGAATATCTTATTTTCTACCTGATTATCCGCACCGTTATCGATCGCGGAAAGGATTACCGCAGAACGCTGTTAATGATAGCAGCTGCTTTCGTTCTCGTTAGTTTGCCCGCAATTGTCGAATACGCCGCCCTGTTGGTGTTTGGCGGCGGCACGTCCATCGGCCTCAGATACGCGCGGTACGGTGAACAGGTAAATACGATGCTGCCATTGATTTTGGCGGGTGTGCTCATGCTTAACGGCAGGCGGTTTGTATTGGGTCTTGGGGCTGTCGCGGCGCTATGGCTGTTTATGTTTGTCAGCCTGGGCCGTACAAATATTGCCCTCTTTGCGTTCGGTACGGCAGCGGTGGTGGGCTGTGTTTTCATCTTCAAACGGTTCCATAAATTCCGTCTGAAAGCCGTGACAGCGGTGCTGGTCCTGATCGCCGCGCCTGTACCGATCCATATATTTTCCATGTTCTCCGCCGAGCCGGGCGTCCCGTTCATCCGCCGGGTCAATGACACTGCCGCGATCAGCGGCAGCAACGGCTTTCGCAAGCTGATGGCGTCGATCTCGCTTGAGATGTTCAGGCAAAATCCGGTCATCGGCGTCGGTGCCGATAATTTCGGAATGCAGTTGAACAACTACCGGACGGCGTACGCCGTGAAAAATCCGACCGATGTAAATCTTGTGAATGCGGAGAACGAGATACCCGAACGCAGCCACAATGAATTCCTGCAGATCCTGGCCGAACTTGGGATCGTCGGAGGCTTGATATTCGCGTGGCTTCTTTGCGGAGTTGGGCTGATGACTTTTAACGCACTTCGTGGAAAGGGGTCGCTGGCCGGTATCGGCGCGGTATTGAGCATTTTGATCTTTCTCGTGAGTTCGCTGGTAACTTCATATTCATTCCGATTGATCCAAAACGGATTTGTGTTCTTTTTTGTTCTTGCAGTGGCAGCCGGGCTACTGCTGAGATCGAAACGGACGCACGAATCCCCAGAGCAATTAACGTTCTCGCCGATACAAATCCGGGCCGCGTGCATGCTTGGCCTGGCGGCGTGTCTGATGCTCGGGGCATACAGCTCGCTTCGCGTGGCCAGCGTAATTTACGCCGCGCGTGCGAACGGGGTTTTCGATCTTGTTGACGCCGAGAAGTTCTATAAGACATCGATCCAGTTAGACAGGGAGAATCCCGATGCCGAGTTCAGCCTGGCCTTTCGTTTGATGGACGCAAAACGCTACGAAGAGGCGTCGAGCCATTTTGAACGTTCGATCAGTATCGGCCGTGCACCGTCGGTCAGCTACTCGTATCTCGCCACGGCGTATCTGATGGGTGGCAACCCGGCGGCGGCCGAACGCTCGTTTTCGAACGCGGTGAAAATGTATCCATTGTCGCCGTTTACCAGGACACGATACGCATTTATCCTGCAGGAGAACGGAAAAAGCGACAGATCCGTCAGCGAACTTGAACAGTCAAGAAGGATCGGTGCGGCCGATACCGCCACATGGTGGACAATGATGAACGAGGGGGCACGTAAAGCGTCTGAAAATGCCAACAAGGACAAAAGCATCAGTCCGATCATGGACATGGCACCAAACGCCGCCATTTACGCTATTCTGTTCGAACGGGTAATCGAACACCCCGAAGAGAAAAGCACGCTCGATTTTATGAAATAGTTCAAATTTATTGTGATTTTTGGTATCTTAATTCGTGGCCGGTTCGAGCTGACAGCCACGAGCCATAGGCGTCATTTGAAAAACGTTGCAAATTTTCGGAATAGGGGAAAGGTGATAGCTATTAAGTGATAGTTAAGAGTCTTTTCTTCCGATTATCATTTTCAGCTATCATTTTTCACCTATTCCGAAAATACAAAATAATGTTCGAATGCTTTTTCAAAGAACCCGATAAGCTATCAGCCCATTTTTCAACCCCTTTTGAGACCGCTGCCGCTTAGGGCGCTAAATCACCAACGAAAAAGTGAGATCAAATTCTCCTCTCAAAACCATCTTAACGATCGCGTCGAATACTTTTCGCGAGGCTGTCCGCGACCGTGTTTTGTATAACCTCGTGATCTTTGTCCTGCTTATCATCGCGTGTGCAATCCTGCTTGGCGATCTGACCGACGGCAACGAGGCCCGGACGATCGTGAACATCGGCCTTAACGCGATCCTGGTTTTCGGTGCGTTTATTGCGATATTTGTCGGGGTCAGCCTTGTTTCCAAGGAGATCGAAAAGCGAACGGTTTTTGCGATCTTTGCGAAGCCGGTCCGCAGGTCCGAGTTTGTTCTTGGCAAATATCTTGGCCTGTGTCTGACTTTGTTGGTGAACGTGGTCGTGATGGGCGTCGGGGTTTCGCTTGCCCTGATTTATGTAAAGGGCGGAAGCCTGATCTATTCGATCTGGGGCAGCATATTTCTGATCGTGCTCGAACTCGCGATACTGACCGCGGTGGCCATCCTTTTTTCATCGTTCTCAACGCCGGCGTTGTCGGCCCTGCTTACGTTCTTTGTTTTCATAATCGGGCATATGAGTGCGTCGCTGCGCGATCTGGCCGCCGGATTGGGTTCAAAATTCGCCGTCATTTTCTTTGACGTGATCTACTATCTGCTCCCGAATCTGGCCCATTACAGCTTTCGGACCGAAGCCGCAAACGGAATGGTGCCGACCGGACCGATGGTGGGCGGAGCGGTTCTTTACACCATCATTTATTCGTCGATCCTCCTTCTCGCAAGCACGCTTATTTTTCAACGCCGAAACTTCAAATAGAAAATAACCCAGCCTCCGATGAGCAAAGGCCTTTTACAATATCTGGTTTCCGGCGTCCTGATCGCGGCCGGCTTTGCGGCGGTTTTCGGTCTGAGCAATTATCTTGAAAGAAACCGTGTTTCGCTTCCGGAGGCGTACGAGGACGAGGACCTTACGCTTCAGGGAAAGCGGCTAAAAGGCTTCGTTCTTGGTGGGGAAGGTTTGATGGCCGATTGGTATTGGATGCAGTCGCTGCAATATCTCGGGGGCAAACTTGTTAGGAGCGAATCTGATTTTATTGATCTGGGCGACCTGCGGTCTCTAAACCCGCGGCTGCTCTATCCGTATCTGGACAACGCGACCGATCTCGACCCAAAGCTGATGGCGGCCTACACTTATGGAGCGACGATGCTGCCGGCTATCGATGTCAACCAGGCCATAACACTTGCGCAAAAAGGGATTAGGGACAATCCTGAATCATGGAATCTGCATCACCTGCTCGGCTATATCTACTGGACACAAAAAGATTACGAAAAAGCCGCCGAGGCGTACGATGAAGGCGTCAAGATAAACGGGTCACCGCAGTTCATGAAGCTAATGGCCGCGTCGATGCGTAACCAGGGCGGCAGCCGTGAAACCGCGCGGTCAATGTTCAAACAGATGCTCTCGGATAATCCGGATCAGCAAACACAAAGCAACGCGGAATTTCGCCTAATGGAACTTGATGCGCTGGACGACCGGGATGCTCTTAACGGCGCATTGAAAACGTTTTCCGAGGAACACGGCCGGTGTGCGACAGGTTGGAGCGAAATGATCCCGCTTTTAAGGAATATCAGACTGCCCGAAGGCAGAGACTTCAAGCTGGATAAGAATGACAACTTGGTCGATCCCAAGGGCGAGCCTTACGCCATCGATCCCTCAAACTGTACTGCCCGGCCGGGCCCTGACTCGGCATTTCCGGAATCTTAGGCGATGCACCTCAGCCGTTTAGAAGAATTTATGAAGGCCCGGATCAGTATTCCGCTGATCCTGCTGACCGCGCTTGCTTTGACCATTCCGATATTCCTGAACGGCGTTCCGAAGGGGAATGATCTGCAGCAGCATTTTCAGTTTGCCCTCACGGTCTTTGATTCGCTTCGTACTGGCGAACTGCTTCCTGCTCTTTCTTCGACGACGAACTCCGGCTTCGGCGATGTCGGTGTCCGATTTTATCCCCCGCTGTCATATTACGTGCTGGCTGTCTTCAGGCTCATCACCGGCAGTTGGCATGACGCCAGCGCACTCGCCTTTTCGCTATGGTTCTTCGCGGGCGGGCTTGGAATTTATTTGTGGTCCCGCGAATATTTTAGTGACGCAGCCGCGCTCGCGGGAGCGTTGATCTACATGATCGCTCCGTATCATGTAAATGAGATCTACAACGCATCGTTCTTTGCCGAGTTTGCCGGTGTGGGCGTTCTTCCGTTCTCCTTTCTTTTCGTCTCCAGGCTGCTGAAGAAGAGTAACGCGGTCAACATCATTGGCCTCGGTGTTTCGGTTGGCTTGCTCATCCTGACGCATTTACCGACGGCGATCATAGGGTCGGCGGGACTTCTCGTGTTTGCGCTGATCTCTCTGCCGCGACCCGGCGCATTGAAGGCCTCTGCCACGCTCGCCGGTTCGGCCGCTATCGGGTTGCTTCTGAGTGCCTTTTATTGGGTAAAGGTGGTCACCGAACTGCCGTATGTTAACCATGCCGGAAGCGAATTTGTCGCACGGGCGTATGATTTCCGGTTAAATTTTGCCGCCTCGTATTTTTACGTTTCGGCGGATGTGTATAACGACAGGTTTCTGTGGTTCAGCGATCTAATGTTCCTGGTCGCTGTCGGCCTTTTTGTCCCGAGTCTGTTGTTTTGTTTTTTTAGCCGGTTTCGGGATCAGAACCGCACTGTATTAAAGGCGGTCGCGGCTGTATTTTTCCTCGGAGTATTTTTCGCAACGCCGTTGAGTTCATTTGTTTGGGAGCATGTCTCCTTTTTGCAGCGCATTCAATTTCCCTTTCGATGGATGGTCTTGATCAACGCTTCCGGGGCTTTCATTGTCGCCGCCGGGTTCCGGCAGTTGGTCTCGACCTATTCCTCAAGATCTCGACCTCTCGCTCTGCTTGCATCCGGCCTAATGCTTATCGCCCTCGCCTTTACAGCGACACAAGTCATCAGGCCCGCTATGTTCATTCCAAAAGAAGGTTTCGACAGTTACGTCGCCGGACTGTCGGATAAGGAAAGCTATCGCTGTTGGTGGGCAGTCTGGGCACAAGATTCGGCGCTTCTAAACAAAGAGCAGGTCACAGCGGTCGATCGTACCGTTTCCGTTACAAATTGGAACAGATACGAGAAGAGTTTTGAGTTGGGTCCCGGCGGTTCTGGATCAGTTCGTTTGGCGATGTTTTACTACCCGAACTGGAAGGCTGAGGGAAACGGCCAGGCCTTTCCGGTTACGGCTGATAGTGACGGTACGATACTCGTCCAGGTTCCCTCGACCGCGGTCAATGTTAGAGTTTATTTCGAGGAGCTGCCGTTAGTTATGGCTTCTGTCATAGTGTCTGTCCTCGCGTGGCTGGCAATTTTCGCCGCGTTCGCAATATTCTTTATTCGACGATCCGTAAATTATGTCAACAGTAATTCAAATCGAAAACTTATCTAAGGATTACGAAACCGGTTTTTGGCGGAAGAAGAAGGTCCGGGCCCTCGACGACCTATCTTTGACGGTCGAAAGCGGCCAGATCTTTGGCTTTCTAGGCGGCAACGGAGCGGGCAAGACAACGACTATCAAGATATTGATGACGCTGTTGTTCCCGACGGCCGGTTCGGCGAAAATACTCGGCCGCGATATTTCGGATGTTAATATGCACGCGGCGATCGGGTACTGCCCTGAAAATCCGTATTTTTACGATTACCTGACCGCGTTCGAGCTGATGAACTATTTCGGCGAAATATTCGGCCACAGCGGAGCCAAACAAAAGGAGAAGTCAGCCGAGTTGCTGGGCAAGGTCGGCCTTGAGGAAAAGGACTGGAACAAACAGCTCCGTAAATTCTCCAAGGGAATGCTGCAGCGTGTCGGGCTGGCACAATCGCTGGTAAACGACCCGGAGGTCGTTTTCCTCGATGAGCCGATGAGCGGACTCGACCCGATGGGCCGACGCGAGATACGCGAACTGATCGCCGGGTTAAGGCGTTCGGGCACGACCGTGTTCATGTCAACGCATATTCTTTCCGATGTCGAGGCCTTGTGCGACGAGGTAGCGATACTTCGGGGCGGACGGCTTGCGGCAACCGGCAAGCTCGACGATCTTCTGGTAAGCGGCGCGGGCGGGCAGTCATTCGAGATCACCGTTTCGGGCATTTCGGCCGATGTACTTCAGGGTTTTGCGGCAGCGTCGAGTGCGGTCGTAAATGAAAAAGCCAACGGCGTTAGTGTCGAGGTACTTTCGGAAGCCGACATTGATGCAGCGATCAAGGTCGTCCGCGAACAAGGAGGACGATTGCTTTCTGTACAGCCTGTAAAGCAATCGCTCGAGGAGCTTTTTGTTGAAAAGACGAAATCGTCCGAGGCCTAGTTTGTGGTTTTGAGCGCCGTCACTTTCCAGCGGATATTCGCCCGGTCGGCCTTCGGATCAAAACCCTCGAGGGCGAGTGTGACCGGAACCGTTTCGCCGGGGCCTATTTCGCTAAAGCGTTCCGGAACGACGAGAACATTCTTGTCCTTAACAACCTTGTTCTGCTGATCGATAACTGCCGCATTGACTTCCAGAATTTTGAAAGTTCGCTCGCCGCGGTTGCGAATTCTGCCAACGATAAACATCGAGATCGTGCCCATTCCGGTGGGCGATTCAACGGTCCGGTCGTCGGTCGAGATAATAATATCCTTAGTGGAGTCGGCGAATTCGGGCGTTCCCTCACGAAACGCTCCTTCAAGCATTTTGGCCCTGAGGTCCTCGGCTGGCGGCTGCATAAAGATCACGCCGAGCACAACGCCGATCAGTACAACGCCCACGATCGCCCCAAGAATATATCCCTTGTTAATGCCTTTTTTCCCCGGCCCGTTTTCTTCCAGAAATGAATCCATTGCGCGTGTCCCCAAAGCGTATTAGACAACACTTTTGGCGATAAGTTCCAATAGGTTATCATCTTAGGCATCGAACCAAGAAGCTCAAAACTGCCCGATCTCGCCTATGCCGATGTCGCCCTGCCGCTGCCGCCGCGAAGGACCTTTACTTATCGCCTTCCAGCCGGATTTCGACATGCGGTGGCCGAGGGAGCGCGCGTGCTCGTTCCGTTCGGCAAACGAAATTTGACCGGCTATGTCGTCGATCTTCAGGAAGATCTCGACCCCGAACTTGGCCTTGCCGAAACGGATGTAAAGGACGCTCTGGAATTGCTGGACGAGATACCGCTCATCACCGGCGAGATACTTGAATTGACCCGATGGGCGGCCGATTATTACGCTGCCTCATGGGGTGAAATGCTCAAGGCCTCGCTGCCGGCTGGCATCAACGCCGTGTCGGAACGGATCCTCAGCATCAATGAAACCGGCCGCGACGAACTGGAGAACGCGCCGCGACAAAATGCCCGACGCGAAATTCTGCAATTTCTTTCTGACAATGGCGAAACTTCTCAGAAAGCTTTGTCCAAAGAGTTCGGCGAAACCAGGACGCAGCGAACCGTCGGCGACCTTCTGAACGCCGGGCAGATCGACGCGTATTTTAGAAGCGTATCCGCCACTGTAAAACCAAAGCTTCGAAAGGCCGTCCGTTTGCTTGATCCGGCCTCTGACGAAACCGAAAAGCCGTTGACCGAAATGCAGGAAAGCGTCATCCGCACGCTGGCCGAAAACGGCGGTGAAATGCCTTTCGTCGATCTCCTCGCGAAAGCGAACGTCGGGGCCTCGCCGGTCAACACGCTTGTAAAGCGTGGACGGCTGGAGGTCTTTACGACTGAGCTTTACCGCGATCCGCTCAGCGGTGCAAGCCTGCCGGAGATCGCTGACCTGAAGCTGAACACCGAACAGCGTTTCGCCCTCGATGAAATGGAAAAGGCTGTGGCGGCCAATGATTATAAGGCGTTTCTTCTGCACGGCATCACCGGCAGCGGAAAGACCGAGGTTTATATCCGCGCGATGCGAGCATGTCTGGAAGCCGGTAGATCGGCCCTGATGCTCGTGCCCGAGATCGCGTTGACGACGATATTCTCGCGGCGGCTCCGTGCGATCTTCGGCGATCAGGTGGCGATCCTTCATTCAAACCTTTCGTCCGGCGAGCGTTTTGACGAATGGCGGCGGATCAGGGCCGGCGACGCCCGGGTCGTTATCGGAACACGCTCGGCTATTTTTGCGCCGCTTCAGAATATCGGACTGATCATTGTCGATGAGGAGCACGACGCCTCTTACCGGCAGCACGAATCGCCGTTTTACAACGCACGCGACGCAGCCGTGATGCGTGCCAATATGGCAAAGGCCGTTGTCGTACTTGGTTCGGCGACGCCGTCGCTCGAATCGTTCGAAAATGCGCGGGCCGGAAAATACCAGTACCTGCAGCTCAAGAACCGTATCGGCAACCGACCGCTGGCACAGGCCGAGCTCATTGACATGCGCGAGGTTTTTCGAAAGGCCGGAAAGGATGTCACGATCTCGCCGCCGCTCGGTCAGGCGATAAAGGGGACGCATTCGAAGGGCGAACAATCAATAATTCTGCTAAACCGCCGCGGCTTTTCGCAATTCGTTCTCTGCCGCTCGTGCGGCGAAAGCCTAAGGTGCAAGAACTGCGACATTACGCTTACCTATCACAAACACGATCCGAAACTTGTCTGCCATTATTGCGGCTACCGCGTTTCGGTGCCGGACAAATGCCCGTTCTGCCAAAGCGAGTATCTGTACTTTATCGGCCAGGGCACCGAACAGCTTGAAGCCCTATTGCGAAAACAATTCCCCGATCTTTCGATAGCCCGCATCGACCGCGACACGATGGCCCGCAAAGGCGAGATGGCAAAGACCCTGCTCGCCTTTGACCGCGGCGAAATAGACATGTTGGTCGGCACGCAGATGCTGGCCAAGGGCCACGATTTTCACAATGTAACGCTGGTCGGTGTAATCTCGGTCGATACCGGATTAGGCCTGCCGGATTTTCGATCCGCCGAGCGTACGTTTCAGTTGATAACCCAGGTCGCGGGCCGGGCCGGACGCGGCGATCTGGCCGGACGCGTACTGATCCAGACCTATTATCCCGATCATTACGCTCTCCGCCATGCCGTCAAACAGGATTACGAGGGCTTTTTTAACGAAGAGATCCGTTACCGCGAACGGATGGCATATCCACCCTACGTCGTTCTTGCGTCTATACTTATTAGACATGCTGACCTGAACACGGCGAACGATACTGCCGGCTTTTTGCGCGAAGGCCTTGACGCGGCAAATACCGCAAAAACGTGCCGGATCCTCGGCCCGGCCCCGGCCTCGATCGCACGCCTAAAGGGCGAACATCGTATCCAAATGCTGCTCAAAAG
>JBGTJP010000063.1:0-8745 GCA_041745075.1 Pyrinomonadaceae bacterium
GTGAACTGCCAGCCGTCGAACGGAGAGTTTCTTGATTTCGAACGCGAATCGGCGTTGAGGTAGGTCCATGTCATTTGCGGGTCGATGATAGTAACGTCAGCGACCGATCCAGGCTTGAGCGTTCCGCGGCCATCAAGGCCAAGGATCTTTGCCGGGTTGGCCGAGCACATCGCGACCAGCCGTTCCAGCCCGATCACGCCTTTCTCGACAAGCTCGCTGAAGGCCAGGCCGATGCCGGTCTCAAGCCCTGTGATCCCGAACGGAGCACGGTCGTATTCGAGCGATTTCTCATCGGCGTGATGCGGTGCATGATCGGTGGCAATGGCATCGATGGTGCCGTCCTTGATGCCTTCGAGGATCGCTTCGAGGTGCTCCTCACTTCGCAAAGGCGGGGCCATTTTAGTGTTGGTGTCGTATGCAGAAGCCTGAGCGTCAGCAAGGGCGTATTCGCCAACGCTCCCATTGCGCCCTTCCTCACGGTTGGGCTTCTGCGTGAAATAGCCACTGACCGCTCTGTCCGTCAGCGTAAAATGATGCGGCGTTACCTCGCAAGTGACATTAATGCCTTCGTTCTTTGCCCGGCGGACGGCTTCGACAGCACCTTTGGTCGAGACGTGGGCGATATGAATATGAGTGCCGGTTTCCTTCGCGAGGATTATGTCGCGGACGACATCGATGTCCTCGGCCAACGCAGGCATTCCTTTCAGGCCGAGCAGCAGCGAGAGTTTCCCTTCGTGCATCACTCCGCCCGACGAGAGAGATTTGTCCTCGCAATGGTCGATCACAGGAAGATCGAAATCGCGTGCGTACTGCATTGCCCGCCGCATTACGCCCGCGTTCGGCACAGGCCGTCCGTCGTCCGAAACAGCGACGGCACCGGCGGCTTTCATTTCGCCCATCTCGGCCAGCTCGGCGCCATCAGACGATTTTGTGATCGCACCGACCGGAAAGACATTCGCAAGGCCCGCCCGCTCGGCCTGTTCGATCATATATCGAGTGATCGCGGCATTATCATTGACCGGATTTGTATTCGGCATCGGGCAAACGCCCGTCCACCCGCCGGCCACCGCCGCAGCACAGCCGGACGCGATGGTTTCCTTATGCTCCTGCCCCGGCTCGCGCAGATGCACGTGCATGTCGATGAAACCGGGAGCGACAAGCAACCCGCTGGCGTCGAAAACCTCGCAGCCTTCGGGCGCTTGTTCGTTCGGCTTCAACCACGCCGCGACTTTGCCGTCCTCGATGAGGACATTCATTCCGGTATTTTCAGGTGCCGAAGGGTCGATCAGATGGCCGTTTGCAATAATCAGTTTCATCGGTAAGGTATGGATTCAGGTCTGTCTAATAAGATAATTCCTGAACGCAATACCCGCAACGGCTGAACTGAATATGACGACGGGTTGGTTTAGATATTCGTGCCCAACCTTTCCGAAAGCTTATCCCGGAAGCGGCGGCTAAGCGTGAGTTGGCTGCCATCCTTGAGGACAACCAAATGCTCTTCGTTAAAATGAACCAGAAGTTCGCTGATTCGGCCGATGTTAACGATTGTCGAGCGATGGATCCGTACGAACATCTTCGGATCGAGACGCAGCTCGGTTTGTTTCATCGTTTCCCGTACGATGTGTTTGTTTGGCCCCGCATGGAGCACGATATAGTTTCCGCAAGCCTCGATCCAGTCCACATCGATAACAGGAACCAGCAGCACCCGCCCGCTATTTTTGATCACAAACCGGTCGAGCAGGTTTTCGCGGGCGGTCAGATGCCGCAGAAGTTCGATCAACTGATCGCTTCGGTCCTCGTCGGTTCTTTCGCGGAGATTTGCCTTTGCACGGTTGAGAGCAACGGCCATCCGTTCATGGTCGAAGGGTTTCAGCAAATAATCGACGGCCGCAACATCGAACGCCTTTGCAGCATATTGGTTGTAGGCAGTCACAAAAATAATGGCCGGTGTCGCCACTCCGTCCAGAGCTTCTACAAGCGAAAGGCCGTCCATCTCGGGCATCTCGATGTCAAGAAAAACAAGATCGGGTGCAAGTTCTGCGATCGCGTCGAGAGCGTCTTTACCGTTCGTGCTTTCGCCGACGATCTCGATATCGGCTTCGTCGTCCAGCATATTGCGGATCACCGACCGAGCCGGCGGTTCGTCATCGACGATCAGGGTTTTGATGAGATTGGTCATGACGACACTTGCCCATTTATTGTCGCGAGGGGAACCTCCAGCGTAACCGTGGCGCCGCCGGACTTGCGTGCTCGCAGATCGAGAAGGAAATCGGGGCCGAAGAGCTTTTCGAGCCGGGCCCGCGTGTTGGCAATGCCGATCCCATTTGATCCGAGCGGTTTATCAAGCGATACAATGGCTCCGTCATTACTGAGTTGGATTCGGAGCCGATCGTCATCCTTTTCGGCTTTAATATCGATTCGGCCCGCCGCCATATTTTTAGCCAGGCCGTGCTTGATAGCATTTTCCGCAAACGGCTGCAGGATCATATTCGGCACGTACAGCCCCAACGTATCAGGAGCAATGTCAAAAGTTACGTGCATTCTGTCCCTAAACCTTATCTTCTCGATCTCGAGATAGTTTGTCAGAAACTCAAGTTCACGTTCGAGTGTGACCTGCTGCTGACCGTTGCTGTCGATCGTAAGCCGCAGGAAATCGCCGAGTCTTGCGACCATCTGCACTGCCTTTTTGGAATCCTCCAGAGCAAGATGCGAGATGGAGTTCAAAGTGTTGAACAGGAAATGTGGTTGAAGCTGCATCTTGAGCGCGTGCAGTTCTGCTTGTGCCAGTTGCGTTTGAAGGAGTGCGTTGCGGCTCTTTTCTTCGTGAAACTTCTTATAATAGTCAAGGGCGTAATTCGTGGTCAGAATTATCTTGTACACGAAAATACCCATGACAAGATTTGCGATCCATATCATCCCAAAAACATGGCCGAGCGGTGGGGCCTGTGAATTGATCAGGCCGTAAAACGTCCAAAACAGGACGCCATAAATGCCCAACGCCGCTGCCGACCAAGCGAAGCTGACAAGAAGATGGGCGGGAAACAAGAATCTCCAGCGCCTGCTCTTTGAACGAAGTACTCTGTCGCTGACGATAACAAAAACGGACAACGCCGCCCAGATCTGGAAGCGCAGCATTTGTGAATTGAGGGCATTGAGAATATCCGAGGCCTCACCATTCGAGGTCCGCCCAATGTGGTAAGCGGCGGTCAAAAGGAGGCCGACAAATGTCAATAGGGACCAGAATATCAGCCACTTGGTCCGCAGATATTTTTTAGACATCGTAGGGCGATGCGTCATTCTAAAGGGCCTCTCCATTTTCGGAGGGATTCGATCCTGCCGAGCACGATGATCAAACGAATAAACCTTATTGTAAACCATCCAACAAGCCGAACTGTTGGAAGAGAGACCGCAAGGAACGACCATTCTGATTTCTGGAGTACAATCGTTCCTTGCGGCTAAGAACACCGGGCGGTGTTCTATTTCCTAGGAAATCCCGGATGGGCCTTGATCTCCGCGATCTGTGCCAGGTGGCGGGCGCTGTGAGCGTTCACAAAAACGAACCATTGATAACCATCGATCGTGCCAAGGACGGGAAGTTCGCCGAACCGGTTGCGAAGATCTTCCGTGGTCGTCGTCATTAAGGCGATCGTAGCGGCGCGAGTCGATTTGAAGTTTGACAGAAGATCCGCCTTCGCTTTGAATCGGCTGTTCGGCTTTAGCGGTTCGGGAGCCGTAAATTTTGTCGAGCGATTGGTCAACACCATCCAGATCGCCGTGTCCTTGATCCGAAAATTCTCGGCACCGACGGGCGCGGGGGATTTTAGGACTTTGTCCGTGATTATCGAGTAAATCGTGTTTTCCGCGAGGATTATATGTTCCGCCACCTCGGCGATCGACCACTTGTCCGCGACCGCTTTGAAATTCAGTTGGGCATCGGACAATCTCGATAGTTCATTTGAAAATTCCTCCCTTGTTTCGTTCAGGAATTTCAGCGCCGATTCGCGATCCTTCTCGGTAAACGAAACAGGGTTCTTACTTGGACCCGCGAGCGGTTGACCCGCTGCATTGCATGGAAACAGAATGAAGGCGATCACGGAAAGTATCGCACAGACGATCAGTTTGCTTAACGTATACGAGTTAACGATTGGGTTCAACATCCTTAGGTTCTCCTCTATTTTATCGGGCGGCTTCAGCAAAATTACTGTTGCCAATAATTATAGGTAGTTAACCAGCAGGTGTTGCCACAATGTGACAAGCGGTAGGATATCGAAATAAGCGGCCGTTGATCGGGTTAATTAACTGCGGCAACGCCGCCGGTCGCGAGATAAAGCACCGCCATGCGGACCGTAACACCGTATTTCACTTGATCGAGTATCAGCGACCGCGAGCTGTCCGCTACGTCCGAGGCTATTTCGATGCCCCGGTTCATCGGGCCGGGGTGGAGGACAATGGCGTCCTTTCTGGCAAGATCGAGCCGATCGTTGGTCAGGCCGTAGTGGACCGAATACTCTCGCAGGGTGGGGAAGTAGGCCGAATCCTGACGTTCGCGTTGGATGCGGAGGATCATAACGACATCGGCGTCGCGGATCGCATCCTCAACATGCGGGCAAACTTCCAATTGCGGACTACGGACTGCGGACTGCGGATTTCCATCCGCAAAATTGTCGATCAAATGTTCAAAATCTTTTGGAACCAGAGTTCCCGGTCCGGCGACCTTGACCGTAGCTCCCAATTTTGTGAGTAGATGAATGTTCGAACGGGCGACCCGGCTGTGGAGTATGTCACCGATAATTGCGATGTTCAAGCCTTTGATCTTCTTCTTATGCTCGCGGATCGTCATCGCGTCGAGCAGGGCCTGGGTCGGATGTTCGTTGGCGCCGTCGCCGGCGTTGATAATGGCCGCTTTGCTGACCTTTGCGAGTTGGTGGGGCACGCCTGCACTGGAATGCCGCACTACGATACAGTCGGGCTGCATCGCATCGAGATTGAGCGCGGTATCCAGCAGCGTCTCGCCCTTGCTGACGCTCGATGACGAAACACTGATGTTGACGGCGTCGGCCGACAGGCGCTTGGCGGCAAGTTCGAAGGAGGTTCGGGTTCGGGTGGAGTTTTCGAAAAAGAGATTGATGACGGTCTTGCCGCGAAGTGCGGGCACCTTTTTGATCTCGCGGGTATTGATCTCGCTGAAGTTTTCAGCGGTGTCGAGAATGCCTTTTATCTCCGCCGCGGTCAAACCACGAATTCCGAGTAAGTCCCTTCTGCGAAACGGCTTTTCCATCGAATTGTCAGTTAGCCCGCACGTAAGTAAGGGTTCAAGATGGCCAGAGTGATCCCTTACTTACGTGCGGGCTACTGACACTTAAGGTCTTTCAAATATTCCAACACCCTCGACGTCGTCATATTCTTTGAGCATCACACGAATGATCTCGGCCTGTTTTGTCGGAACGACCTTGCCGACAAAATCAGCCTGGATCGGGAGTTCGCGGTGTTCGCGGCCGCGGTCGATCAGCACGGCAAGCTGTACCTTCTTAGGCCGGCCGAAATCCATTAGCTGGTCCATGGCGGCCCGGATCGTCCGGCCTGTATAGAGCACGTCGTCAACCAGGACAACTATTTTCCCCTCAATATCGTCGCCAAGTTCGGTCCGGTTGACGATCGGGTTTGCCCCAACGGTTGAAAGATCGTCGCGATAAAGGGTTATGTCGATAATGCCGTAAAGCGGCTTGATTCCTTCGAGTGCTTCGATCTTTTCGACGATCCTTTCCGCCAGCGGAACCCCTCGGCGGCGAATTCCAACAATGTAAAGGTTGTTGGCCCCTTGATTCTCCTCGACGATCTCGGACGCAAGCCGCGAAATGGCGCGCTTCATCCGGGCGCTGTCCATAATGCGGGATTTTTCAGCTAAGCTGTTTTCATCTGTCATTCGAAGGAGAATCGTAACAAACACGGGCGCAAAGTTCAAAGAACGATTCCAGTGTTTAGACTCGGCCGCAAATTCCTTTATTATTACGGCTTTAGAATGTCGAAATTATTCGAGAAACTTATTCGGCCCCTTCTATTCCGGCTTGATGCCGAGGCGGTGCATAATTTAGGTATGACTGCCCTTAAAAAGGGGTTGGCGACGGCGTCGGCACAGAAGATCGCTCACGCCAGGTATTCGGTTGATTTCCCGTTTCCGGTAGAGCGGTTCGGACTTAGATTCGGTAATCCATTAGGCGTAGCGGCCGGTTTTGACAAGAACTGCCGGGCGGTAAATCAATTGGCCTCGCTCGGTTTTGGTTTTGTGGAGGTAGGGACCGTCACTTTTCGCCCACAGCTAGGAAATGAAAAACCGAGGATCTTTCGACTACCAAATGACGAGGCGCTGATCAATCGACTGGGTTTCAATAATGACGGTGCCGTCGTGGCAAGTAACGGTTTGGCCGCTATCGAGCGACTATGCATCGTCGGCGTCAACATCGGCAAGAACAAGGACGTGCCAAACGAGGAAGCCGTTGAGAACTACCTCGCAGCGTTTGACATTGTTCATCCCGTAGCCGATTACATCGCGGTGAATATTTCCTCTCCCAACACTCCAAACCTTCGCGATTTGCAGCAGGCAGAGAGTCTTGACGAACTGCTTGGCTCGCTTCAATCGAGAAATCGTGAGTTGGGCGGCAAACCGCTTCTTGTAAAGATCGCCCCCGATTTGAACGATGCCGAGATCGAGTCGGCTGTTGATGTATGCCGGCAGCACGGGATATCGGGCATGATCGCGACAAACACGACTATTTCCCGCGACGGCCTAAAAACGGCGAATATCGATGCGATCGGTGCGGGCGGCTTGAGCGGGCGGCCGGTCGCGAATCGTTCGACCGCAGTCATTTCGAAGATCTTTAGCTATTCAGACGGACAAATGCCGGTCATCGGTGTCGGCGGAGTTTTTGGCCCACAGGACGCTTTTGAAAAAATTTTGGCAGGAGCCTGCCTAGTTCAGTCATATACCGGTTTTGTGTACAAAGGGCCGGCTTTTGCACGGGATTTGAATAAGGGCCTTCTGAAACTTTTGACCGATGGCGGTTTTCGAGACCTTAATGCAGCGGTTGGAAGTAGAGTTACCTAATTTCAAGTCCAAAACTGTTTGACACGCCCTTTCCTATCGGTATAATTAAGGTTTTTGCTTTTAGATGTTCTATGAAGCAAATATTACTCAGGCAGATGATCATTGATATTAGCCAGATCGAGGACGATCCGCTGGCGTTCGAATTTTCCCTGGAACCCGCGGAAGTCGATGCTGATTTTCCGAACGTAAGGCTGCTGGGACCTGTTCTGGTCGCGGGCAAAGTCGGGAAAGACCTTGGCAAGATCGCAGTGGAAGGAACGGTCTCGGGCGAATGGGAGTTAGACTGTACTCGATGTTTGCAGCCGATAAAAGAGCAGTTTTCGTTGGCCTTTGACGTTGATTATGTTCCGGAGGGCGGGCTTGGCTCGGGTGGTGAAGCCGAACTCGATACCAGCGACCTGGACGCGGATGAGTTGGAAAACGGCCATGTTGACTTAAAGCGACTGGCACGTGAGCAATTATTGCTCAATATTCCTGAACAGATATTTTGCGGCGAGGATTGCAAAGGCCTCTGCGAAAAATGCGGTGCGAACCGCAATTTGATAGATTGTAAATGTGGGCAAGAGGCCGTCGATCCACGCTGGGCAGCCTTAAAGAATTTGAAAGATAGCTGAACCGGACGTTTCGTCCGGTTCCGAGTAAGAGACGAACAGGTAATTATTATGCCAAATCCAAAACGCAGACATTCACATTCGCGAACGCGACAACGTCGGGCTCACGATGCCTTGACCGTTCCGCAGTTCTACATTGATAAAGACACGGGCGAGGCGAAGGTCCCCCACCGAATCGACGCAAAGACCGGCATGTACAAAGGCTGGCAGATAATTGATGTCAAAGAATCCGAATAGAGTTTTGAAATTCTCCGATTTTGAGTTCTAATTCTTGTCAATGACTAACCAAAACGCGGGCATCATTGGGATGGGACACTCCTATCCGGAAGGCATTTTGAGCAATGCCGACTTGGAAAAGATCGTCGAAACTTCCGATGAGTGGATAACTACGCGAACCGGTATCAAACAGCGCCATAAGGCCCGAGACGACGAATATACCTCACAGTTCGGATCTTCAGCCGCAAAACAGGCGATAGAACGTGCTGGTATCGGGGTCGAGGACATTGATCTGATCGTTTGCGCTACGACAACGCCGGACCAGATAATGCCGTCGACCGGTGCTTTGATACAGGCGCAGATAGGAGCTGTTAACGCTGCTGGAATGGATGTATTTGCGGCTTGTTCGGGTTTCATTTACGGCTTGACAATGGTCGAGTCGATGATCCGGACCGGGCAGATCAAATACGCACTCGTCATCGGCGCTGAGGTCCTTACAAAATATGTCGATTACACCGACCGCGGTACCTGTGTCATTTTTGGCGATGGGGCAGGTGCGGCTGTGGTAGGGCCGGTTCCCGAAGGAAAAGGAATTCTCGCTACCAAGATCAAATCGGACGGAAGGTATGAGGAGCAGCTTTATGCTCCAGGGGGCGGCACCAAACTCGGCACGTCGCACGAAACCATCGACAACCGCGAACATTTCTTTAAAATGAAGGGCAATGAGCTCTTTAAGGTCGCCGTCCGCTCGATGGCTGATATTTCGGCGGAAATGCTTGAAAAGGCTGGCTATTCCGTTGATGATGTCGATATCGT
>JBGTJP010000064.1:0-15109 GCA_041745075.1 Pyrinomonadaceae bacterium
TCAGATACGCACATGCCTGTTCTCAACAACTGAACACAACCTTCGCGACATCCTTCGCGGCGGAGCCTCACGCGAGGAACTCATAGATTTCATCCAAGCCGCCGTCCTAAAAAAAGAACCGGGCCATAGAATAAATGACCCTGAGTTCGTGCAGCCCGATAGAACCATGAGTTTTATTGGTGGATAGGCAAACGACTGAGATTTCGAGATTCAGTCTTGGAGGTTGGCGAACGGTCGCGCTTTATATTTCTCCTTGAATACTTGAATAAGTTCCTTTTCAGCTTTTCGCGGTTCGCATTTCGTGACCTTCCAACAAATTAATAATTCGTCGACATCCTCAAGCTGCCAGATATAACGACCGCCTCGATGACCGACTCGCTTTCCTTGTCCGAACCTTACGTAGTCGCGAATTCTACTTTTAAGAGTCGACTTGGATCCCAGTTTTCCCGCCTTGCCAATGTAAAGAATGCGGGCGGGCGGGTTCCATTTCTCCGTGAGTACTTCGACTGCGACTGTAGGGTCCTTCCCCTTAAAGTGTCCCGCTAAACTTGGATACCGAAAGGACGGTAACGTCCTGCTTTTTCTTAGAACCAGATAGATACCTGGCGCATCGTCAATTTTACAGCAGGCCGTTTCCTTCAATTCCTTGATCTTGATGAATCCCTGAAAGCCAGAGGGATTCGTCGAGCCAAATCTATCGAAATTAAGGTGTTCCATACCCAACGAGCCATTTGCAGGGCCTTTCTTCGCCTGTGCCCGTGTGAGCCCGCCTCCTTTTTCGATGGAATCTAAACCGTTCCGTACCTTTTCGATCACGTAGAGGTGGTCTGAATGTCTTCAAGCGAAGCGTCATCAGGCAGCCGGTTCAAGAGTGCGATCACTTCATCCTTTATGGCCCTCATGAGCAACATACTAACAGTTACAGTACCTGAGCAAAAAACAGTCGAACTAACCCCGTTTCCTTCCCATCATATCCAACCCTACTGCCGCCACGAGGATCGAGCCTTTGATGATGTCCTGCATATAATCCTTAACGTTGAGCAAGGACATACCATTATCGAGGCTGGCCATGATGAGGGCGCCGAGGCAGGCGCCGAAGATGGTTCCCCGGCCGCCCATCAGGGACGCTCCGCCGATGACGCAGGCCGCAATGGCGTCGAGCTCTTTCAGGGTGCCCGCATCGGGGGACGCGCTGCCCAAACGGCCTGTAAAGATCAGAGCGGCAATGCCTGTCAGTGCGCCCAAAAACCCGTACACCTTTAAAATATTGCGCCGGTTGTTAATGCCCGAAAGCCTTGCGGCATCGGCGTTTCCGCCGATCGCGTACAGATAACGGCCAAAGGTCGTCGAAGTGGTCAGGAAGGCGCCAAGGAGGGCAACACCGAGCAGGATCAGCACCGGGATGGGCACGCCGCGATAGGCATTCATCACCCAAATGAACCCGATTATGCCGGCGATGGGCAGGATGGTCTTTATCATCTCTCCTGCGTAATTCGCCTCGCCGAGCCCATATTGCTTAACAGACGCGGCCCGCCTGTACGCCGAAAAAAGTACAAACGCGATGGCGGCGGCGGCCAGGACCCAACCGATTATGACAGGCAAATTTCCCTGCCCGATCATCTTAAACGTGTCGTCCGATATCGGGATAGTATTACCGCCGAGCAGCCATTTTGTAGCACCGCGCCAGGCGAGCAAGCCGCCGAGGGTGACGATGAACGCCGGAATGTTCAAGTACGCCGTCAGGGCCCCGTGAAAAAGGCCGACCAGGACCCCGACGCCAATTGCGAGGAGTATTGAAACCGGAAGGCTGTATTCGAGATTTGTGAGGGAGAAAGCGGCAAGTGCGCCGGAAAACCCGAGGACAGAGCCGACCGACAGATCGATGTTCCCTGAAACGATGATCATCAGCATCCCGACCGCGAGTATCGCAGTCACGGACATCTGGGTCATCAGGTTCGAAAGATTTATCGAGGTCAGAAAAATGGAGCCGGTGGCCCAGTGAAAATAGAGCCAGATCATCCCCAAAACGAAGATCATCACATAGGCCCTAAGCGAGGATGTCGAAATTTTCTTCTCGGTTGTTTCGCTCATTTGTTAATAACGGCTTTGGAATTGAACAAGGATTGATAGGAACTTAATGTCCGGTTGCGGCGGTCATCACCTTTTCCGGCGTAGCCTCAAGGCGGGTAAATTCGCCCGCGACCCGCCCATCATGCAGAACGATTATTCGATCCGACAACCCCAATACTTCCGGAAGTTCCGATGACACAAGCACTATTGCCAGGCCTTCCTTCGCAAGTTTGTTGATCTCGGCATATATTTCCTGTTTTGCTCCCACGTCGATGCCGCGGGTCGGTTCGTCCAAAAACAAGACCTTCGGCCCGGTCAGCAGCCACTTGCCCAGAACCACCTTCTGCTGATTGCCGCCGGAAAGGGTCCCAGCCACGGTCAATGGCGAATTTGCCTTTATGCTCAGCGATTCCATCGGCCCTCGCGCAGCGATAAGTTCGCGGGTGCGGTTTGTTACCAACCGTCCGGAGATGGCCTTGAGGCCGGCAAGCGTCATATTGTCCATGATCGTCTGTTCGAGGATAAGGCCAAAGCGTTTGCGGTCCTCGGTCACAAAACCGACACCATGCGCAATCGCATCGGCGGGAGAATTTATTGCGACAGGCTGTCCGCCGACAACGATCTCGCGGCTAAAACTTCCACGCCAGGCGCCGAAGATCGCCATCAGTAATTCTGTCCGTCCTGCACCCATGAGGCCCGCTACGCCGAGCACCTCTCCTTTTCGGACTGAGAATGAGACGCCGTCAACGACTTTCTTGCTCGGATCGTCAACCGAATAGGCCGTCAGGTTCTTTATTTCAAGTGCAGTTTCACCTAATTCGTGATCGACCTTTGGAAAAATGTCGCCGACCTCGCGACCGACCATCAGCTTGATCACCTTTTCCTTATCCAGGTCGGCGGCCGCATGGGTCGCGACCGTTTTCCCGTCACGCAAAACGGTTATCCGGTCCGACATTTCAAAGACCTCGCCGAGCTTGTGCGAGATGTAGATCATCCCAACACCGTCGGACTTAAGTTTCCTTAAAATACCGAAAAGCGTTTCGACCTCCGATTCGGTCAATGCCGCGGTCGGTTCATCGAGCACAAGAATTCTGGCTTTTTTTGAAAGGGCCTTGGCTATCTCAACCAGTTGCTGCTGGCCGATGCCAAGCGTCCCGACGGGCACGCGCGGGTCGATCGGAAGATTAAGATCGCGGAGCAATGTCGAGGCGCGATGATAAAGCTCGGACCAATCGATAACGCCAAATTTTGACGGTTCCTGGCCGAGGAAAATGTTCTCGCCGACGGTAAGCTCCTTTACCAGCGAAAGCTCTTGGAAAATTATGGCGACGCCCGCATTTTCGGAATCGCGAATGCCCCGGAATTGCTGCGGCTGGTCGTCGATCAGGATCTGCCCTTCGTAGGTGCCGGCCGGATAAACGCCCGAAAGCACCTTCATCAGCGTGGACTTTCCGGCGCCATTCTCGCCGACCAGCGAATGGAATTCACCGGCCTCAAGGGTAAGGCTAACGCCGTCCAGGGCCTTAACACCCGGAAACTCCTTGACGATGTCTTTCATTTCGAGTAGAGGCATTAGGCGTACTCGCTGCTGCAAACAATAGATTTTCTTCAGATCGAAGGCTAGAAAATGTCTTTCGCAAATTCTACACATATCTTCGATTATTCCCAAATGCCCAAGTAAATCGTTTTTGTAGGACTATTTTTAACAATGTCGGCGATTGACTTATACTTAGGCGGTATGTCCGAAAACACAGCGATCGAATCAGTCCTTAGTGAAACGCGCGTCTTTCCGCCGCCGGCAGAGTTCGCCGCCACGGCCCATATTAAGAGTTTTGCAGAATATGAGCGCCTGTATGCCGAGGCAGAGGCCGACCCCGAGACGTTCTGGGCGAAGCAAGCCGAAGAGTTGAGCTGGTTTCGGAAATGGGAAACCGTACTCGAATGGAATGAGCCGTTCGCGAAATGGTTCACCGGCGGGAAAATAAACATTTCCTACAATTGCCTGGACCGGCACCTCTCATCGTGGCGGAAGAACAAAGCCGCATTTATTTGGGAAGGCGAGCCGGGTGAGCAGCGGACGCTGACCTATCAGCAGCTGCATCGCGAGGTTTGCCGGTTCGCAAACGTCCTGAAAAAGCTCGGCGTTTCCACGGGCGACCGCGTCGCTTTGTATATGCCGCTCGTACCGGAGTTGGCCATCGCAATGCTCGCCTGTGCCCGGATCGGGGCCACGCACACCGTTATTTTCGGCGGGTTTTCGGCCGACGCGATCCGCGACCGCGTGATCGACGGTGGCTGCAAATTGATCGTTACCGCCGATGGCGGTTATCGACGCGGCAACGAGATCAAACTGAAACCGGTCGTGGACGAGGCCGCTGTTCAATGCCCGACGGTTGAGAATGTTGTCGTCTATCGCCGCACCGGTTCGAACGTGCAGATGAAAGCCGGCCGCGATCACTGGTGGCACGAGATCACCGAGACAGTCGGTGCCGAATGTCCAGCCGAACATCTTAACTCGGAGCACCCGCTTTACATCCTTTACACATCGGGCACGACCGGCAAGCCAAAGGGCATCCTTCACACGACGGGTGGTTATCTTACGCAGGCGGCATATACGACAAAAATGGTCTTTGATCTAAAGGACGAAGACGTTTATTGGTGTACGGCCGACATCGGCTGGGTCACCGGCCACAGTTATGTGGTTTACGGGCCGCTGGCGAATGGGGCGACCGTCTTTATGTATGAGGGCGCACCGAACTTCCCTGACTTCGACCGCTTTTGGGACATAATCGAGCGCAACAAGATCACAATTTTCTATACCGCACCGACCGCGATCCGGGCGTTTATCAAATGGGGCGAGCAGCATCCGCTAAAACACGATCTCTCGTCTCTCAGACTGCTTGGCACGGTCGGTGAGCCCATAAATCCTGAAGCGTGGATGTGGTATCACGAGGTAATCGGCAAAGGAAAATGCCCGATCGTCGATACGTGGTGGCAGACCGAAACCGGTACTATCATGATCTCGCCGCTGCCCGGAGCGACGCCTACCGTTCCGGGAACGGCTACGCGTCCGATCCCGGGAATTTTGCTTGATGTGGTAACTAAAGCGGGCAAATCCGTTGGCCGGAACGAGGGGGGCTACCTGGTCGCGAAGCATCCCTGGCCGTCGATGCTACGAACAATTTGGGGAGATGACGAAAGGTATAAGCAGGCTTATTGGTCCGAAATTCCCGGTTTTTATTTTGCCGGCGACGGAGCAAGGCGTGACGAACATGGCTATTACTGGATAATGGGCCGCGTTGATGACGTGATAAATGTGAGCGGCCATCGTTTGGGCACCGCTGAGGTCGAATCGGCGCTTGTTTCGCACGAATCCGTTGCCGAAGCCGCGGTCGTCGGCCGCCCCGACGATTTAAAGGGACAGGCTATCGCGGCGTTTGTTACACTTGAAGGAGGGCGAACCGGCGGCGACGAGCTAAAAAATGAGCTTCGCGCCCATGTAGCAAAAGAGATCGGAGCCTTGGCAAAACCCGACGATATTCGATTTACCGATGCTCTGCCAAAAACGCGTTCCGGTAAAATTATGCGTCGGTTGCTGCGTGAAATAGCATCGGGTGCGGCTGTTGCGGGTGACGTTACAACACTAGAGGACCTTTCGGTGCTTGAAAAACTGCGGCAGGACGAAGAATAACGATGGCGGGAAAACCCAGCATTTCAGCATCGACCGTCGAGATGGCCGAGGCCGGCCGCGAGTTCTATCGCCGTGGCTGGGTGCTCGGCACAAGCGGGAATTTCAGCATGCTGCTTGCCCGCAAACCGCTTCGAATTTGCGTGACCGCAAGTGGCATCGAAAAGGGAAACCTCGACGAAACCAATTTTCTTGAGCTGGATGACGACGCCGAAATTCTGCAGGGCTTTGGCAAACCGTCGGCTGAGACGCTGCTTCATCTGACCATTTATCGATTCATGCCAAAAGCGCGGTCGATCCTTCACACTCACTCAGTGTGGGGAACGATACTTTCGGACCATTTTTTCGAGCAGGGTGCGATCGAGATCGATGGGTACGAGATGCTCAAAGGCCTTTCCGGCGTTGACACTCACGAGCATCATGAGAAAGTGCCGCTTATCGAGAATTCGCAGGATTACATCGCCCTGTCGCACGTCATCGAAAATGTGGTGCGTGACAATGACGGAATTCATGGCATATATCTGCGGCGGCACGGCCTTTACACCTGGGGTGAAACGGTCGGCGAAGCGAGACGACATGTCGAGATTTTTGAATTTTTGTTCGAGGTTATCGGGCGGCAGTTGAAGTGACCTGGGAACGCAGGCGCCCTCGCCTGCAACGCCGCGTCTTTTGCGGCGTCAACCTTTGGAAATCCGGGACCGTCGATGGAAACGGGTTGTTCGCGTTTCAAGCTCATGCAGGCGAAGTCGCCCGCGTTCCCGGCAAACACGATGGCAATTGTAGATGTACTAGGTAAAAATTTGAGATTTGGCGACCCCCGTGAGATAGCGAACTATCTCTCAGGAATCGGCATCGACTACGAACGCTGGGAAAACCTGAAGCAGGTACACGCCGACGCCACGGATCAGGAAATTCTTGACGGTTACGCCCGCGAGATCGAAGCACTAAAACAAAAAGGCGGATACGTGACCGCGGATGTGATCAATATCGTGCCAACCACGCCGGACCTTGATGCAATGCTTGATAAATTCAACAAGGAACATTGGCATGACGAGGATGAGGTGCGGTTTATCGTTAAGGGTCACGGCCTGTTCCACATCGCAGCAGAGCATGGCGATGTTGTTTCGATCGAGATGGAGGCAGGCGATATGATCCGCGTTCCGCGTGGCACAAAACACTGGTTCAACCTGTGCGGAGACAGAATGGTTCGTGCGATCCGCCTCTTTCAGGACGTTTCCGGCTGGACGCCGCATTACACCGGTTCCGGCGTGGATGCCAGTTATGAACCGGTATGTTTCGGTGGTTCGTATATTTCGCGAAGCGTTTGAACTTTGCCGCAAAAGACGCAAGAAACGCAAAAATCTTGTGATCTTTTGTGCTTTTTCAGGGCAAGAGTTTGATGAATGGGCTGCTTTCTATGCCGACGACGCAGCAATGAAATTCCCAACATTTTTCGCGTCATTTCGCGCCTTTTTCCGGCAATTGGAGTTTTATGAAAGCAGTTTTGCTCGACATTGAAGGCACGACAACCCCGATCAGCTTTGTGCACGATACGCTCTTTCCTTACGCGAGGGCGCGGATGGGCGGGTTTATCCTGGACAATCTCGGCGACCTGAAATTTGAGATCGAACAACTGGTCGAAGAGCAGGCGAATGATCCCGCTTACAAGGGCGAACTCCGGCCGGATTCGGCAAACTCGGTTTCCGATTATCTCAAATACCTTATCGACCAGGACCGAAAATCGACGCCGCTCAAAACTATTCAGGGGATGATGTGGCAGACCGCGTATGAATCCGGCGAGATAGTTTCACCCGTTTTTGACGACGTGCCGCCGGCCTTCAAGCGATGGAAGGACGCGGGAATAAAAATCGCGGTCTATTCATCCGGCAGCGTACTTGCCCAAAAACTATTGTTCCGGCACACGGAACACGGTGACCTGACCGTTTTTATCTCCGATCACTTCGATACCAATATCGGCGATAAGAAAATGGCTTCAAGCTATTGGAATATCGCAAAGGAACTTGAGATCGACGCGAAGGATATCATGTTTATTTCGGACAGCCTTGCCGAGTTGGATGCGGCCCTAACCGGCGGTTATCAAACCGCTCTTTCCGTCCGGCCGGGAAATGCGAGTGTCGCGGACGGCCATTCTCACCCGATGATCCGAAGTTTCGATGAAGTGAATATCGAGGCTACTCAAAATACAGGTGGTAGTGTTTTGAGCAACCCGAATTGAATTTGCTGGAACATTTCGGGCAAACGGAATCGCAGGCGAGGTATTCCGAGATCGACATCTGGTCCCCGCACGCGCCGCACAACACGGCCTTGGTCTCTCGTTCATCTCTGCCCCATACGGTCGCGGCATGAGTTGTTTCTGCCGCATGGCAATCAATGCACGAATACCACCGCCCGCAGCATTTGAACCGGATCGCTATGATGTCACTGGCCGAATTCCAATGGCGGCAGCGCGTTTCCCCATCGACATCGACGCCATAAACGGTCTCTCCGTGAATCGGCCGGCTCATCTTTGATTTGTCAGGAATCATAACGCTAGAATGGAATAAACATAGTACCAAAAGGGTTTATTTTCTATATGGATGGAACGAATCGGGAAACGGCGACGCTAGGTGCGGGGTGTTTTTGGTGTGTTGAGGCGGTTTTTGATGACCTTCGCGGCGTGGAGGACGTTGTTTCGGGTTATTCGGGCGGACACAAGGAAAACCCTACCTACCAGGAGGTTTGTTCGGAAACGACCGGCCATGCCGAGGTTGTACATATCACATTCGACCCGGAGGAGCTTTCTTACGCCGATCTGCTCCGCGTTTTCTTTTCGGTCCACGATCCGACCCAGCTAAACCGGCAAGGCAACGACATCGGCTCATCGTATCGTTCGGCGATCTTTTACCACTCAGACGAGCAAAAACTAATTGCTCACGAAATAATTGACGAGGTAACCAAAGAAGGTATTTACGATAATCCCATCGTGACGGAAGTAACCGCGTTTGAGAAATTCTGGCCGGGTGAGGCCTATCATCAGGAATATTTTGCAAATAACCCGAATCAGCCTTACTGTGCCGCGGTCGTCGCCCCTAAGGTAGCCAAATTCCGGAAAAAATTTATTGATCGCTTAAAACGCTGACCTCGATCAAGCGGCACTCTTGTGGGGCTCGGACGAGGTCCTCACCTTTTTCGGCCCGTTTGTCGGGTTAAAGCTTCCCGAAAAGCATTAGAATGCCGATCAGAATAAATGCGACGGCGACAATGCGTTGAAGCCATTCGACCGGAACGAACTGCGTCAGAAGGCTGCCGAACAGCACGCCAAGCAAGGTGACGAGGATAAGAGCAAGGCTGGCACCGGCAAACACGGCGATCTTGCTGCTATCTTCCTTTGCCGACATGGTGATAACCGCAAGCTGGGTTTTGTCACCCAATTCCGCCAAAAAAAGCATCAGAAAGGCCGTACCAAAAATTTTCCAATCCATAATGGAAAGATTCTAATGGTACAGCGGCGTTTTCAAAAGCAGATCCTGAAAAGTCGCGTGGACTCAATTTGAGATCTGAGATCTGAAATTTCAGATTTTGATCTCCCAGATCAAGCATCTGAACATGGTTTGAAAACCTACATCCCGGTGATCTTTTGCAGCTCTGAGCCGAGCCCGAACATCTCGAACTGCAGTTTGCGGCGGTTTGCCAGGACGCGAAGGCGGTGCATGGTCTGATGGCACACATTTCCGAAATATGGGTCCTCGCGCAGGCGGTCCATAATTCTTGCCAGTGCCATGGTTATCCCGCTGACCAGATCGCGCGACGCAAGTTTTTGCCTTAGGCTGATATAGCCATTTTCGTATGAGAACACATCGGTGTCCGGGTCGAGGAACGGATATTGTAGGCTGACAAAACCGCAGGCATTGCGGAATGCGTCCGTGAAATTGAAATTACCCCGAGCCAGCGATTCATCTACCGTCTGCATAAGCTCTGAAATAAGGGCCAGCAGCTCGCTCCATTTTTCCGGCGTTTCCGCCTCGAACACCCTTGCGGGCTTTGGTATAGGTGCATCGGCCGGGACATCGGCTATTAGAACGTGTTCCATCTTTTTGTTGACCCGCACAACCGGGCCCGCGGCCATTTGTCGGGCGCCGGCAGCTATCGTTTTGTCTATAAAAACCTCACCTGCGTGATCTTCGCGTTTGTAAACGTGAATAACGCCGCCAGCCTCTTTTGCCCGGATCATTATCCGGCTAAGAGCGTCCTCGCCAAATGAAAGCCGTCCGGCAATGTGGTCCTGCTCGCGGGCTGTGATGGTATTGTCATCCATAAACTCGATCTCGGCCTCATAACTGCTCAGTTCAACCTGAATACTCCCTACGAACTGCAGGCAGCGAAGATGCCGGACAAGCGCCGAAAGGTTCACAAACGACGTGTTCAGATTCTCGTGGATCGGGTACTTGTTCATCAGCGCAAGGCCTAAGATCATATCAACTTCCATCCCCGCAATGTCTTCGCGGTATTTGCTTTTGCCTGTACAAAGACCTAATTTCACCCAGATTCCATTGCATCTTTTCTTTTTTTGATTCAAAATTCGCTAATCGCCGTTCGTCAGAGGATCTATACGCCGCAAAAAATTAGGAAATTACCCGTGCTTCGGCTCTATGTCTATGGTCAACACACTTTTCCGCAAGAAATCTATCGCTCAAATTCAGGCCGATGCGGCCGCGGGCCTTACCGAACATGCTCAGGCGTCCGGTGAATCGGGGACCTTGAGGCGCACGCTCGGCGTTTTCGACCTGACGCTGATGGGTATTGCCGCGATCATCGGCGCGGGTATTTTCGCGATGGTCGGAAAGGCGTCTTACAATGGCGGACCGGCCGTGGCATTGCTTTTTGTGTTCACCGCCACGGCGTGTGCTTTTTCCGCGTTGTGCTACGCGGAGTTTGCTTCGCGCATTCCGGTCGCCGGGTCGGCATATACATATGCATATGCCTCGATGGGCGAATTTATCGCGTGGATAATCGGCTGGGACTTGATCGTCGAGTATGCGATCGGCAACATCGCGGTCGCAATTTCGTGGAGCGATTATTTTACCGGCCTTCTGAAAGGCTACGGGATCGACATTCCGCTGCACTTTACGATGGATTTCCTGACGGCAAAGCGCGGATTCGCCGCCGTCGAAGAGGCCGTGGCCGGCGGTGCGACGGTTGACGCTTTGTCAAACGGGTGCAACGCGGCTGACGCGGCAATTAGTTGTGGTCAAATGGACGGTTATCTTGCATGGCTGAATTCGCCTCACATTGGCGGCATCCCGATCGTGTGCGACCTGCCCGCCTTGCTAATAACGCTTGTGATCACATCGTTGGTGTTCGTTGGCATCCGCGAATCGAAATTTGCGGCGAATATAATGACCGTCCTTAAGGTTGGAATCATTCTGCTCGTTATTTTCCTTGGATTGAACTACGTCAACCCGGCCAACTGGTCACCGTTCGCCCCGAACGGCATAGAAGGCGTCCTGAAGGGCGTTTCCGCCGTATTCTTTGCCTACATTGGCTTTGACGCTCTTTCGACGACAGCCGAGGAATGTAAGAATCCGCGACGGGACCTGCCGATCGCGATGATAGCGTCCCTTGTCATTTGTACGATACTTTACATCGCTGTCGCACTTGTCCTGACAGGCATGGTCAGCTATAAGCTGCTCGACGTCGGCGATCCGCTGGCATTTGTCTTTGGGCCGCAAGGTGCAGATATCCCCTGGGTCGCGGGCATAATTGCCGTAAGCGCGGTTATCGCATTAGCGACCGTGTTCCTGGTGTTCCAGATCGGCCAGCCGCGTCTCTGGATGGCGATGAGCCGCGACGGCCTTTTGCCAAAGATCTTTTCCTCAATACACCCCAAATTTAAGACACCGTGGTTCGCGACGATCATAACTGGCATCGTAGTTGCGATTCCCGCCTTGTTTATGAATCTGACCGAGGTCACCGACCTTGCCAGCATCGGAACGCTGTTCGCCTTTGTCGTAGTATGTGCGGGCGTGCTGTTTAAAGACAAGGAATTTAGGGAAAGCGGAACGCGGTACGTGCCGTACATAAATGCCCGATACCTTCTGCCGATAATCCTGATCCTGGTTTTTGTGGGCATCCAGCGTTTCATTAACCCGAACATCTTTTCCGATCTCGTGACCGTAACACCGGCCGAAGGCGAAACCATGCTCGACGCGTTTTCACACAAGATACCGATCATCTTTTTCTTTATCGTGGCGGCTTTGCTGGTCTTCTTTAGCCTGACAAAAAAACTGTCGCTGATACCTATTCTTGGGCTGCTGTCGTGCCTCTATCTGATGACCGAGCTTGGCGTTACAAACTGGCTGCGTTTTGGTGTATGGCTTCTCGCCGGACTTGTGATATACGCACTTTACGGTTATCGAAACAGCCATCTTAGCCGTGCGGAAGTACCCGTAGTTGAGGATTGATCGGGGGTTTACATTTCTTTACATTATAAACAGAACCAACGACGGCCTCCCGGGCGTCTAATCATGCGGAAGCTTTAATATTTTTAGGTCTTTAGGAGAAATTCATATGAAGAAACTACTGTTTTTGGCGGTGGTAACGTGCTTTCTTTCAATGGCGGCATTTGCTCAGAAGGCGAATTACGCAGGCACATGGACGCTGGACGCCGGCAAATCGAAGCTGGATGAGCGTTCGCGGAATGTTGAATCGATGACGCTGATCGTCACGCAGACCCAGACCGAACTGTCCGTGACCTCCACAACCAAGCACAGTGCCGCAACATTGGAAGTGCCTGCGGGTGCTCCCCGCCCACCGGGCGGAGGTGGTGGTGGCGGCGGCGGAATGGGTCGCGGCATGGGCGCCCTGGGCGATGGCAAGACTGTCTATGCGCTCGACGGCAAGGAAACCAAGGTCGACTTTGAAGGGCCGAACGGCAATATCCCCCAAACCTTAAAGGCTAAGGCCGAAGGCGCGAAACTGCACTTGTCAAAGTCGATGACGATGAGCACACCGAGAGGCGAGATGACCATCTCCACAAAGGAAACATGGGAACTAGGAGCCGATGGCAAGACCCTTACCGTAAATCGCGAACAGACCACCCCACGCGGAACAAACACCTCAACGATGGTTTTTACAAAGAGTTAGGGGAGTTTGTTTAGAGTTCAAATTGTTCAGAGTTCAAGCTGAAGCTTGAACTCTGATTTAATTCTCAAACCGCAATTCTTCAATGATCTCCCGCATATACTTCCGCCCCAAGTCCAGATCTTCCGGCTTCAGCGAAACAGCACCGACCACCGCATGGCCGCCTCCGCCGAAGCGTTCGCATATTTCGGCGATGTTGTGGGTTCGGGGACGCGGGGCCCACGGGTTCGATCCGACTGATATCTTTGTGCGGAAGGAGCTTTGGCTGAGGGACACTACATAAGTGACTTCCGGATGGAAATAGTAGGGAATGAACTTATTATAACCCTCAATGCCTGTGCCGGTGAGGTCAAAGCTGACCACGCCGCGGTTGGAAACCGCACGTTCTTTTATTAATTCCACGGTGGCCCAGTGCTGCTCAAGGATCGGTTTTAGCTTTGCCTGGATCTCATCGCTTGCGACGATCTCGTCCAATGAACTCTCCGTCAACATACGGATGATCTTCTCAACGAACGCCGGATCTTTTTCGCCCTCGATCACCTGCATCAGTTTTAGTGCCGGCGAACGCAGTTCAACACACTGAGCGGCTGACTCGTAGAGCGCGCCGTCGATGATGTGGGCCCATTCGATCAGCTCGGCAAGCGATTCGTCCTCAAAACCAAACTTCTCTTTCGCAACCTTGGCAATGAATTCCGCACAGGATTTGCTCCCGGTGTCGAGGAACTTTTTACCCGAAGTATCGGCAAGGAAATGCTGTTCGTCCTCAGGTGAAAGAAATGCCGACTGGTGATGGTCGAACCACCACGTCAGACGGTCGTCGGGGCAGTATTTGAAATCGACTATAGCGTTCTCGTCACCGTCGAACTGTTCGCGGTCAAAGGCGTTGCCGGCACGATGCATCGTCGGTGTATATTGAATTTCCGCACTTGCATTTACTTTTGCGCGGTAAAATTTGGAAAAGACAGCGGCTGACGAAACGCCGTCGAAGCAGTTGCCGTGATAAAGTATCCTAAGTTTCATATAAAAAGGTCGGGCAAACTTCAGTTTGCCCTTTCTCCGCTATCGACAACCTGAAGTTTGTCGGACATCGGACCCGAAGGCAAAACATTTTAGGTTAGTGGTCGAATACCGGTTCGTCAAGCAGCGTTACATATGAACATTCGAAAGGCCAAAAGCGCCGATGCCTCATCGCTGGTGCATTTCAATCAAAAAATGGCTCTTGAAACTGAGGGCAAGCGATTGGATGAAAGCGTGCTGAGAAACGGCGTCGAGGCCGTATTTTCTGATCCCACCAAAAAGGGCTTTTACGTCGTTGCCGAAGAGCGTGGTTCGATCGTTGGCGGGCTGATGATCACATACGAGTGGAGCGATTGGCGTAACAAATGGTTTTGGTGGATACAAAGCGTTTACATCGTGCCCGAGGCGCGCGGCAAGGGCGTTTATCGGCACCTTTATGACTTTATTAAGGCTGAAGCCGCGACAAATTCGGACGTATGCGGTTTCAGGCTTTATGTTGAGCACGCGAATGAAAATGCACAGCGTGTTTACGAAAAAGTCGGGATGAAAAGGTCGATCTATTTTATGTACGAGGAAAACGAATAAAGCCGGAATCCTCGGGAAGGAAACCGGCTTTTTTGAAAACTGTATCCGATGCTCTGAGTATGCGAGATTAATGTAGAAAGATGTTCACCCTATAAAACAAGAATCGAGAGCGGCGGTTCGCAGTTTTCAAATATCAAACTTTCTTGAAGGAACAATTTGAGGAAAAGGCCGGTTCAGTCTTCGTGCCCACACGCGAAGATTACCCCCAAGCGATCCGGCCTTTTCCTCAAAGCTTTCAAAAATCAAACTTGCTCTCTTTTGGTCATGTCCGGGGCCCGATCTTCCGACCCGGCCCCGGCCTTCCCTGCGTTCGTTGTTACCCTGGAGCTTTTGTTGATTTTCGTCAGTGACGAAGATGTCCTATCAATGCTTTCCAATTAGCAAAGGGTGTGCCACAAAAATGATTTCTGAAAGTTCCCATTTTTTCAGTGTTTACATCTTTAAAAACCGAGGTTCGATGTTCTATTTCAATACATATTACGAAATCTTGAATACATTGTGTTCGTTTTCAATTCACCCAGAATGACCGGTTGTGTATGATTTGAGACAGATGGGAGGATCGCAAAAAATATCCGAGAGCGAATTTGAACGCATCTGCGGCGGCATAGC
>JBGTJP010000065.1:0-4492 GCA_041745075.1 Pyrinomonadaceae bacterium
AGGTCAGAAAAAATTCCGGGCTTCAGCCCAAATCTGTCAATGCATTTTCCCTATGGCTTCAGCCAAATATTTGTTCCGGTTGAACGAATAGTCAAGTAGTTTGGCTGAAGCCGGTATCCTTTTTGAATTCCCTACCTCCGACTGAAGTCGGAGGCAATTCATGAAAACGCCTTGGAAGTCGAAGGTAAAAGTTACAAAAAGTCCCGGCTTAGCCGAAACCTCCGCTTAGGCTTCATCATCTTTAAACCTCTGAAAACCATACTTTGTAAGCATTGCCTCAAATTCATTTTCGAACGGCATCCTGCTGTGATGCTTTTCCTGATCTCTAATATAGTCGCGTGTCTTGTCCAAGATCGACTCGCAAACACCGACCGCAAAATACTCATGCTGCCACTGAAACCTGGTCGGACAAAGCTTTTGCTGATTTATCCAGTGAGAGGACTCACCTTTTAGAAGCTTTACTATCTCGGCAATTGTCTGGCCGGTCCCAAGCGAGATCAAACAATGGACATGCTCTCTGTAGCCATTGATGTAGTCGACGAAAATGCCCTTCTTTTTGGCGTTCTCTCTAATGTGTTGAAAGACACGCTGCCGAATATCGTCGCGAAGCATCGGCAGCCGGTTCTTTGTCGTCCATACAAAGTGGATCCAAACTTTCACATGGGGCATGGCGCTGTTCGGCTAAAGCCGTGGATTCTACACCTCCGACTGAAGTCGGAGGCAATTCATACTTCCTTCCTAATGCACAAACTCGCCGCCGTAGGCTTGCCTTAACCCTTGCCCTTTGATGCCCCAACGAAAGCGGAAGTTGGCATCGCCGCCGCGGTGATTATAGCGGATCGATACTTTGTGCAGGCCCGCTTTTAGGGGCAGGATCGTCGAACGCTTTTTCGACTCTGCCGTTCCTGCGTCATTGATGATGATGTCGATTCCGAGGATAACGGTCGTGTCCCAGGTCGATTCGACCTGAAATTCGTAAACGCCATCCTGCGGAGCCTTGAAGTAACCGTCAAACTGCACGCCGAACGGCTTTTTCAGGTCTATCCGTTGTGCGAACTGGTTAAGCAAGATCGACCGCGTCTCCGCTTTTTGTTCTGCGGCAGCTTCCGCATCGCGTTGGACAAGAATGTAACTCACGCCCGGTGTGTTTGCCGACACTGCCTCGGCCGCCCGCATTTCGTCACGGACGATAGTTGCGGCATAGACGGCACTCATTCTGCCGGCGGAATTTACCACAATTGTCTTCAGCGTCCTTACTTCGCCGTTCTTTAGCGAAATCTCAAAAGGTTCATGATATTGTTCCGATGTTTTAACGTTTGGCATCGACCCATCGGTGGTATAGATCACGACGGTTCCCGGTGCGGGTTCCAGCCGGATCGAAACCTTCTGATTTCCAGTTACGATATTCTGCAAACCGCCTGGTTCGGGAATGCGGTAGTTCACATTTTGTTTATCGAGCCGAGGCAAGACGGCGTTCAACCGGCGGAGAAAGTCCGGGTAACTTCGGTCTTCTTTTTTGGACCAAAGCACCTCGCTCAACGCCAGCATTCTGGGAAAGGCCATGTATTCAACGTGCGACGGCGTCTTGATATATTCGGTCCAGATGTTGGCCTGGCCGCCGAGGATGTATTTTGCCTCGTCGGCGGTTAGTTCGGGCGGGACGGGTTCGAAGCTGTAAACTTTTTCGAGCGGGACATAGCTGCCGATGTTCAGCGGTTCGTAGGCGGGGTCGCCCTGGCCGTAGTCGAAATAGACGTAATCGGTCGGCGTCATTATCACGTCGTGTTTCGATTTGGCCGCCTCGATGCCGCCTTTCATCCCGCGCCAGCTCATGATCGTAGCGTTCGGGGCAACGCCGCCTTCAAGAATTTCGTCCCAGCCGATGATCTTTTTCCCTTTCGAATTAACGTATTTCTCGATCCGACGGACAAAATAGCTCTGCACCTCGTGCTCGTCTTTTAAATTCTCTTTCTTCATCAGATCCTGAACGAACGCCGATTCCTTCCAATGATCTTTCAGCACCTCGTCGCCGCCGATGTGTATGTAGGGCGAATCGGGGAACAGCTTGATGGTTTCGTCGAGCACTTCTTCAAGGAATTTGAACGTGGCGTCGGTCGGGCAAAAGACCTCTTTAAAAATGCCCCACGTCGTCTGCACTTTGTATTGATAATCCGCCTTGCAGCCAAACTGCGGATAAGCCGCCATTGCCGCCGACGCATGGCCGGGCAGTTCGATCTCGGGGATAACGGTGATGTAACGCTCTTTGGCGTACTTCACGACATCTTTGATCTGCTCCTGAGTATAAAACCCGCCGTGCGGAATGCCGTCGCCGATATACGGCGTTAGGTTGCGCTCCTTCACCGTCTCAGGCCGCATTGAGCCGACCTCGGTCAATTTTGGATATTTCTTTATCTCGATCCGCCAGCCGTGATCGTCCGTCAAATGCCAATGAAATGTGTTGAACTTGTACTGCGCCATCTGGTCGATGAACTTTTTGACGAACTCGACGGGCTGGAAATGGCGTGAAACGTCGAGGTGCATGCCCCGGTAGGGGAAGCGCGGTGAATCCACGATCTTGGTTACCGGAATCTTCGCTTCCTTATTGAACTCGGCTGGAAGTAATTGTTGAACCGTTTGCAAAGCATAGAACTGTCCTGCCCCGGTTCCACCTATATAAACCCTATCCGATTCAATATTCAGCGAGTATTTTTCACTTTTTATCTCACTGGCATTCCCGCCAGACGAGTCAATCGCAACGGGTAAAAAAATAATAACATTCCGATCTTTCGAGAAATTAACGTTTCGATCTTCAGATTTATCGACGATTTTTAGCCTGAAGCCATAAAAGTTCCTAAAATATTCATTCAGAAGCTCAGCGGAAATAATACCGCCCTGGTGCGTTACCAAGATTCTTGTGTCTTTTCGAAGGGTAAAACTTCCCGTTCCGACATCGACGGTTCGCGGCTTTGGAATAATGTTGATCTCATCCGCCTGTCCGAAATAAACCGAAGCAAGAAACAGCAAAACCGTGATCGCGGCAAAGAAACGTTTCATAATTTTAATGATAAACAAATGGCCGGGAACGCAGACGCCCTCGCCTGCGTTCCCGGTTCCTCCGGCGTGACGGGGCGTGGTATTTTCAACTTTGACAGCAACGATGCGATTTCAGCATCTTTTCGGACGCTTGCAGACGAGGGCGCCCTGCGTTCCGGGCATTGGCGTCGCTATCCCCCGCATTCAGGTTATAACAAACTCAAAAATTCTTTCAATTCCCGCGGAAATTCCTGCTGAAATTCGAGGCGTTCGCTCGATTTCGGATGCGTGAACGAGAGTTTTTCCGCATGAAGAAAGAAGCGGTCAATTATGCGGATCGCGTTTTTGATGTCGATGTCGTTTACGGTGTTATCGCGGCCTTCGTTGTATGTTTCGTCGCCGACGACGGGGTGATTGATGGACGCTAGATGGACACGGATCTGGTGGGTGCGGCCGGTTTTTATCTCGACTTCGAGGAGGGTGAATTTTTCGAACCGCTGGCGGACCTTCCAGTTCGTCAGCGCGTTCCGGCCGTTGGCGGCGACGGTCATTTTCGTTCGGTGCCATCGGTCGCGGGCCATCGGGCGGTCGATGGTTCCGCTGTTGTCACGCGGGCTGCCGTGAACGAGGGCAACGTATGATTTATAAACCTCGCGATCACGAAACTGGTTTGAAAGTGCCTCGTGCGTTTCTTCGTCCTTTGCAACGACGATCAGGCCGGAGGTGTCTTTATCGAGGCGATGGACGATGCCGACGCGGTTTCGCTCTTCGCTTTCAAGTGATCTCTGGGCGACGTTGAGAACCACCCCGTCAGCCGAAGCGGCTGCCACCCCTCCTTCGTAAGGAGGGGAGCTCGGAGTGCCGAAATGCCAGGCGATCGCATTTGCAAGCGTGCCGGTGCTGTTTCCTGATCCCGGATGGACGACCATTCCGGCGGGTTTGTTGATTACGGCGAGGTATTCATCCTCAAATACTATGTCGAGCGGGATGTTCTCAGGCTCAAAAACGGCAGCCGGTGCCTCGACCAGATCTACATCGATCTCATCATTTTCGCGAAGTTTATAAGAAGCCTTGACGGGCTTTTCATTTACCAGCACGTCGCCATCGGTAATCAAACGCTGAAGCCGCGAACGCGACCAGCCTTCGATCTTTTCGGCGAGAAACGCGTCAAGGCGCTGGTTCGCGTCGAGATCGAGAACGGCGAAAGTCAATGTCGGGGTTTCTTCAGGCAACCGGGGCGTTGTGGTCAATTGATTCCTTTTTACCGGCGGCGCGAAGGCGCATCACCATAAATATGATCGCACTTGCGGCAACAACAAGACTGACAAGCTGCGAAGTTGACAGCCCGGTCATTGTCGTCAATCCGAACAGATCGCCGCGGGGGTCGTCGCGGATGAATTCGATCGAAAAGCGGAAGATCGAATAAATGATGCCGTAGGCGATGAGCACCTGGCCGTCA
>JBGTJP010000066.1:0-11702 GCA_041745075.1 Pyrinomonadaceae bacterium
TGGGCCCGCGGATGAACTTATTGCCAATTCTCAGGATGCGAAGATCGAGGATTTTGGCAAAGCGGCCATCCTGCCAGGGTTTGTAAATTGCCATTCGCACCTTGAGTTGACCGCGATGCGGGGAGCCTTGGACGAGGTTGAACATGATTTCAAATCGTGGCTTCTCAAAATAAACGCGCTTCGCGAGGCCATGAGCGACGCGGATATCGAGGCCGCGGCCGTTGCCGGAGCCATGGAAGGAGCGGCCGCGGGCGTGACGTGCTTTGGCGATATCGGCCGCAACGGCGTGGCCGGTATCAAGGCGCTCAAGCAAGTGGGGTTGCGCGGCATCGTTTTTCAGGAAACGAACTTTTCGCCCGATAACCGCACGGCCGATGAAGATTTTGCAAAACTCGGTGCGAAATACGAAGAACTTCGCAAGGAAGAGACCGATCTGGTAAAGGTCGGGCTTTCGCCGCACTCTCCTTACACCGTCGGATCGCGCCTTTTCGAGCTGATCGCTCAGTATTCGATCTTGAACCGCGTTCCGCTCACGATCCACGCCGCCGAATCGGCCGACGAAACGGATCTGATTACAAAAGGTGAAGGATTTTTTACCGAGGTCTATGCAAAATTCGGCGCCGAATGGGAAAGCCCGCACTGCACGCCGATCGAGTATCTCGAACGGCTCGGCGTGCTTTCGACACGGCCTTTACTTGCCCACTGCGTTACGGTTTCCGACAGCGACATTGCCCGCATTGCCGCGAATCGGGCGTCGATCGCGCACTGTCCGAAATCCAACGCCAAGTTTGGGCACGGTTATGCGCCGCTTGAAAAATTTCTTGATGCGGGAATAGCGGTCGGCCTGGGAAGCGATTCGGTCGCAAGCAATAACGTCTGTGACCTGCTCGAGGAATCGCGCTTTGCCGCCCTCGCCGCCCGTAACCGCGCAGGTTCGCAGCGTTTCATCGGGGCGAAAGAAGCTCTCGAGACCGCAACCCTCGGCGGGGCCAAAGCCATAGGCCTTGACCACCTCATCGGCACGCTCGAACCGGGAAAACAGGCTGACATCGCGGTCATCTCACTCGACCATCCTGCGATTCAGCCTATAAGTAGTATTCATGCTGCCCTTGTATTTTCTGGGAGTGGCCGAGGTGTGGTAAGGACTATGGTTGGAGGAATCAACGTTCCGACGCACGGGCTAGCATAGCCTCAATTTTCTGGTCTATTGTTGTAGTTTCGCTTGAGAATCTTGTTTAGTTCGCCCACTCGATCTCGGACAAAATAATGGAAGTCTCCCTCGGTGAAGGCCGGTTCGGTTTCAGTGCGCCCCGGCACCATCGGCATACCCCGATAACAACTAGATTGGCCAAGCAAGACGAGAGAGTCGGCAACCGACCAGGCCTCTTTCTTACACAGGCTCGATAATCTGGGAATGTATTCGTTCGCACCCAAAATAGCTAATGCGACGGCCGCATCTTGCCGAGTCAGTCCGCTGCTACTACTCAATAGGCGGGCTATCTCAGACTTGAATCTCTTTGCTCCGAGCAGAGCCAAAGCTTTGGCCGCATCGCCCTGTCGAAACTTATCCTTCAGCAAATGTGCGATGTCTTTCTCATTTTCTTTGGCTCCGATTGCGGCTAGAGCATACGCTGCGGACTCGGGCACATTTTCGCGGGATTCTCCAAGCATCGCCTGAACGATTTCCTTTTTATACTTGTCCGCTTGCTTTGTTTCAATAAGAAAACGGATTGGTGAGTCATCATCGTCGAAAGCAAGATCCTTATTTGTCATCAATGATACGATCTCATTCGTGTACTCAAGGGCCTTCATTTCGGCGAGTGCGAAAGTAGCACCCGATCGATCTGACGCATTCTTGCTTTTCAGGAGATTCGAAATATTTACCTTGAATTGAGTAGCTTGCAGAGCCCCGAGAGCGATCGCAGCACGGCCTCGTGCGAAGGTGGGTTTGCCGGCAAAGCGATCGTTAAACGATGCATCTCGCTCGTCAACAATCCTAGCAATTCGGGGAGCATAAGACGGATCTGCGGAACAACCCAAGATAAAGGCCGAGAATGCACGGACTGCTTCGTCTTTTGAATCTAAAAAATCAGCAAATGCGTTCTTGAATATCTTTGCCCGATTTGGTTTTGACTGCTCTTTCGCGTCGTTATTCTCGATTGACTGAAAGAAGTTGATGAAATAGTTAAGAACTTCATCGACCTCGTCTTTTGAATCGTAAGCGTGTGTCAATGTCCACATCTCTCCTGACAATTTGGCCAAGCATTTTTGATTGATGTTTAAGTATAACTCGCGAAGTTCAGGGTCGTTTTCCAGAGATGAGAGCTGCTTGGGCGAGGGGACCGGAGTTGGGACCTGCCCGCAAACAATGCCGACGACGCACCGCAACTTGAGCAACAGAACTAAACCTAAGATCTTGAATCTCATCGTTCGCCAAGCCGTTCGCTTGCCTCCCTCCTAACGACCTTATGATCGATCAACTCAGGCTCGCCACCTGAACTTCGAGCACGCGCCTTCTAATTTCGGTCGCCAAAGCAGTTTCTTCGGTTTCTGCACTCACAGCAATAACCTTACCACCTAATCACCAACGCGAAACCACTATTTTGGCACCTCATACTCCGGTTTCGCCGCGCCCAGGAGCCACTTATCGAACCAGCCGACGATATGCTGGAGGCGTTCGACTCGGTGCCACGGGTTGCCGCTGCGTGAAAGGTCATGGCCTTCGTTTGGAAAGCGGACCATGACGGTCGGTATCTTGCGGTATTTCAGGGCCCGGAAAAGTTCTTCGCCTCCGGCAGCGGGCGGCGTGCGGTAATCAGCCTCGCCGAGAATGAACATCATCGGCGTTTTTATCTTTGCCACGTGGGTTATTGCCGAGCGTTGCCGAAATCCCTCCGCATCCTCGAACGGGGCACCTTTGAACCACGATGGTTGAAACTGTGCGAAATCGGCTGTGTACCACCAGTTCGCCCAATCCGAGATGTCGCGTTGAGAAACCGCCGCAGAAAATCTGTCGGTCTGCGTCACGGCATGGTTCGTGAGAACTCCGCCGCCCGAGCCGCCGGTTACGCCAAGCTTTTTCTCGTCGATGTAGCCGCGCTTTATCACCTCGTCAACGGCCAGCATCAGGTCTTTATGGTCGTCGCCCGGATAAGCGTGTTGAATGATGTTGCCAAAATCCTGGCCGTAACTTGTCGATCCCCGCGGGTTCGGATAAACCACGACGTAGCCTTTGGCCGCCATCCATTGAAATTCGTGGTCGAAGATGTAGCCATACGCCGCGTGGGGACCTCCGTGGATGTTGAGTATCAGGGGATATTTCTTGTTCGTATCGAAATCGGGCGGTTTCTGAACCCACGTCTGAACGCGTTTGCCGTCAAAGCTCGTGTACCAAACGTCGTCCGGTTCGCTAAGATTCAATTTGGCGAAAAGATCATCGTTGAATCGCGTCAGTTGTTTGGGATTCGAACCGTCGCGTTCGGCAATGAACAAGTCGCCGATCCTTGTCGGTGTTGAACGCAGGTAGATCAATTTGCCGCGATCGTTCGTGGCCCGGTAATTCATTACCGCATGATCGCCTTTTGTAACCTCAGTCGATCGGCCCGTGGCAGCGTCAAAATTTGCAAGATTTAGCCGCCCTTCTTTTGTAAAGCTGACGATCAGGCTTTTTTCATCCGCGCTCCAGATGGGAGAGTTGCCCCCACCGGCCCGGGGCGGCGCCTGATCACCGGTCAGGCCCGATCCGATGTCAAAATCGAAAGCGGTTGTCAGATTTTTCGGCTGTGCGCTTTGCGCAATGTCCATTACCCACAGGTCAGGCTGCGAATACGACTTGACCGGTTTGTGCGCGACCGAGGATATAAAAGCCAGCCGATTTCCGTTCGGGCTTAACGACATAGCTCCCACGCCCATTTCGATCTTCGTCAGAAGGGTGGGCGTGCCGCCATTGGGAGCGACCGAAAGAACCTCGGTTTGCGGGATGGCGTCATAGTAAGGTTCGGGGTTCCGATTCGTTGTATAGAAGATCCGCGAACTATCCTTCGCCCAAACGAAATTTCCTTCGCTGAACTGACCGTTTGTCAGTTGTGTAGGCTGAGGTTTTTCGCCGGGCGTTTTTGGAGGTCTGATCGCCCAAAGATGGCTTGGCCGTGTCGGGTCGAGATATCCGCCGCCATCCGATCGATAGACTGCACGGGTTATTACGCGAACGTCCGATTCGCGTTCACCGGGCGGCGTCGGCTTGCCCTGCTTCGCGATGTCATCCGGATTGGCACTGCTGCCAAAAGCGATCCAGCCGGAATCGGGAGACCAAACCGGCCCGCCCGCGCCGCGCGGAACGCTTGTAATTTGAAACGCTTCGCCGCCGGCCATGGGTAAAACATAGATCTGCGGGGCATTCGCGGGCCCCGGTGTCTCACTGCCGCGCACGAAAGCGAGGGATCGGCCGTCCGGCGACCATCGCGGGCTGGTATCACGACTGCCGCGGGTCAACCGGATGGGCTGGGCATTTCCGCTTGTTGAAACTGACCATATCGACGTGTCGTAGTTGGTTTTTGCGGCATTCACCGTGACCTTTACGAATGCTACGGCCAACCCGTCCGGCGAGACCTGCGGATCGCCGACCCAAACGAAATCAAAAATGTCCTTTTCGGTAATGTTCCGCTTCTGAGCGTAGGCGGAAATTGAGACAACGGTTACGAGGATGAAGCACGAGTATGCGAATCGTTTCATTTGCTGAGTTTCCTTGTTTGGTGGTCCTAGCTTGGATCAACGCTAACGATAGCAGAAGACGCACAATTTCCTTCAATCGGAAGCTGAACTGTGCGGCGTGTTTTCTGCTGCGTGATCCGAAACTCTAATTTCCAACGGAGGCCGTCGATCTCAACTCGCTCATCACTTCGTCGGGCGTCCAATTGCCGCCTGTAAACATGCGAGTCACCTTTCCTTCGGGCGAGATGACAGCGGTGATGAGGGAATGGTTGATCTGAGTATTGTCCATGGCATCGGTCTCGTAGCGGAGGCCAAAGAAATCGGCGATCGCACGGACCTCTTTGTCGGTCCCGACGGCAAGCTGCCAGACGGTGAAATCGTCTTTTGCATCTTTGCCGAGATAACCGAGGCCGTATTGCTTGAGTTTTTCCGGCGTGTCGCGCGTCGGGTCGAACGAGATCGACAAAAGCCGAACCTTTTTTTTGCCTTCAGGATCGGCGGCGATCTGGTTCGCCATATCGCTGAAGTGCTTTGACATTTTGATGCACGCTTCGGGAAGCGGGCACTCGCGGTAGATGAAAGTAATGGCTAGTACCTTGCCGCGATAGTCCTTTAGGGTAAACCTTTTGCCGTCTTGATTCGTCAGAGAAAAATTCGGTACTTCCTTGCCGATCTGAGCGAACTTTTCGTTGATTGGTACGGGCGGCTGGCCGGGCTGAGGCAATGCGACGATGCCGATCTTTTCAAGCCAGTGCGGCTCATCGGCCGAGCTGTCCACGACCAACTCCGCCCGAACTTCCGCACCGGGAGCAAGATTCTCCCAGACCCAATCTTCACGAATCAGGAAAGGCATGGTCATTGCGGGCATAAGTCCGGGAATCGCCTCGTGCTCGATATCGGCCTTTTTGTTTGCTCGATCGATCGAAACTACCTTGCCCTTGAACGGGTAGCGTTTTGCGTCGGCCGCAGGTTCCTTCGCAACCGGCTTTTGACAGGCGGCAAACGTGAGCGAGATAAAAATGAAAAGAGTCAGGTAACGCATGAAAAATGTTTAGAAACAGCAGGTCGTATTAACGAACTCCCAATAAGTTTAGCTTGTGAATGTTTGAGAAAATTTCGGATCCTGCTTTGGCTAAAGCACAAGGATGATTGATAAATTTCATAATTTGGCTAAAGCCTTTTATTCAGCTCTTTCCGACCACTAGCTAAAGCTAGTGGCAATTGACCAAAACAAAAGTCAAGAAATTCGAACCAAAGTGGATGTCTAACAAGTTCGTTATTGTCCGCAAAACGGATTTTTCAGAACTAGAAACTTGCCTTCGACGCTAACCGTTCGTCGTACAACATCTGATAAACGCGATAATTCGCCATCACCTTATAAACATAATCTTTGGATTGTGAGAACGCAATTTCGGGCACATAGCGGTCCACCGCCAGTGATTTCGAACGCTTCATCCAGCGGTTCATGTTGTCCTCGCCGCCGTTGTAACTTGCGGCTACGGCCGCGGGCTGGTTGGGGAACAACTTAAAGAGATTCGCGGTGTATTGCGATCCGAACAGGATCGCGGTTGAAGGGTCGTAAAGTTCGTCCTGCTTAAAATTGGCACGGCCAAGCTCGGACGCGATCTTATCCGCGGTGGTTGAGATGAACTGCATCAGACCGCGGGCGGCCGCATAAGATTTGATATCCGGCTGGTAGCGCGATTCCTGTCTGACAAGCGAAAGCAGAAAACGCGGATCGATATTCCTCGCGATCGCATATTTATCAAATGCGTCGGCGTATGGTGCGGGATACAGCAGTTCGCCCATGTCGCGTGGAATAAGTTCGATCTGATAATCCGCCGGAACATTTCGCCAAAGCGGTTCGGCAAATGTCACCGACTTATAAGCCTTGTCGCCGCGGTTATATAAGACCGCTTTGGTGTAGGCCAGATCGTTCGGGCCGGCGGATGTTGCAGGCAACGACACGTCGTATTCCGGAGCCCCTTCGTCATAAAGTCCGAGAAAAATTAGCTCGTCCGCAAGAGCCCGGCGCTGATTCCGCTGAGGTGTCTCATCCTTTCTACGGATCTCGCGTCGTCCCGTATCCAACAGTTTGAACTGCGGCAATTTTCGGTAAGCCGGGAGTGCCGAATAAGACCTCCGAAGTGAATCAAGAAGGGCTGTTCGCTGCTTTGGGTCGGCGGTGAGACGCAATAGCGATTGAACGTTCTTGCGTTCGACTTCTCGATCAGTGGAGTAGGAAGTTGAGTGGCGAATGAGAACCGACGTCTTGTCTACAACGTCCTTGGCCTGCGAATCTTCAGATAATATTCGAAGTCGTTCCGTTGCGCGAGAGCCGTAATAGTCCGCGCGTCCATCCGGAATATCGAGATACGCGCTCACCGCTGCGGCGAAATCCCGTTTCTGTTCGAGGACGAACGCCCGGAGAAAAGCGATCTCGGGCTTGCTGGTCCCGCCGGGGACGTTGGCTCCGCCGAGCTCAGGCATCGCTTTCAACTTATCCAGAGCATTCAAAGCGTCGTCCCATTTATTACGGGCGATCATAATACGAGCCTCGGCAAACAACGCCTGAGCTGCGGGCAGTTTGCCGCGAAAGACCTCCTGCACTTTTACGGCCCATTTCTGGGCCTCGATCTCTTCGCCCTCATCTCGCAAAACATCGATAATGTTCAGGTACGCACGGTCAACCCGTTCGTCTTCGGGATATTTGTCGATGTAGTCGTGATATCGTTTGACGGATTCGCGAAGCTTGCCAACACGAGCGTACGCGGCAGCCCCTTGCAGCAGGGAATCTTTGCTTACCTCATGATGGGGGAATTGTTCGACCGCACGTTCAAACCATATTATTGCTTCGTGGAAATTCGATTCCTGCGCGTACCCGCGGCCCGTTTGGAACATTGCATCCGGTGCGATGCCGCTTGCGGGATGCTCGTTGATGATCGCCTCATAGTGCAGCCGGGCATCGGCAAAATCGCGGTTAAACTGATAAATGGATGCCCGCTGGAGGTGTTCATGATCGCTCAGTGCGGGAACTTTCCTGTCGTCTCCCGGCAGATCGAGTTTGTCCAGTTCCTTTACCGCCGCTAGTGCAAAGTCGTCGGGCTGTGCCGGGTTCGCGAGGGATTTAATGAGGCCGACGAAATTCTCGCGGGCCGCTTTGAGATCGCCGGACAGCAGCAGGCACCGGGCGAGATAAAGACGGTTTTCGCGTGCCAGATCGGCACCGGCACCCGCGGTTTTTCGAGGAACGGCGCCGCTTGAAAGTGACTCGAAAGAGCCGCGTGCAAGGACGTAATTCCCAGATTCGAACAGGCTGCGTGCGAGCCGGTTCCGTGCCGCGTCGGCCAAAAGGCTGCCGGGGTGAAAGGCGATTATCTCCTCAAGATAGGTCCGCTCCAAAACAAGATTGCCGGACGACCTGGTAATGCTTGCCATATGGAAAAGAGCGTATTCCTTCAAGACCGCATTTCTCTTAATGACGGCCTGATAACGTGCCATCGCGGCCGCCACGTTTCCGGCCTTTTCGTATGTTCGAGCGAGGAGGTAATCATAATTATTCAACGCGAAAATATCGGGGTTGTTCTTTTCCAGCGATGTGAGGTTATTCAATGCATCGGCATAACGCCGTTCCTCGATCGCCGAACGCACTTTTGAATGCACGTCTTCGGCGGTCTGGGCATGATATGTTAGGGCCAATATCAGCAGGATCAGAGTGAACCGCGAAATTATGCGAATCGTTACGAACATTAAAGGTATTTTACCTTTTTTAGTTCTTCTTTGTGTGATCTGGCGGTTGGAAAAAACTTGATCGGACAGGGACCGTGCTTAGCGGGATGTCGCCGTTTCCGCCGAACTTGTAGGAAACGAGCCGGGAGCCCTCATAGACATACCATATTCCTTTGCGGAATACGGCGAAGTCGATCTCGCCATCGCCGTTAAAGTCGGCCGGCACCGGCAAAGCGTCGTCGAATCCGAATTCAAACCTTTCTTCGATACCCGTTTCGCTGTTTAACCACAACCATGAACTGCCGCGGTAAACCGCAATGTCGGCCTTGCCGTCGCCAGTGTAGTCGGCCGGGAGAAGCATGTCGGATCCGGCGAGGCCAAAATCAATTGTGCGAACAACGCCGGTTTCGCTGCCGCGGATATACCAGCGGTTTTCCGACGGACGAAAAACAGCCAAGTCGGCTTTTGAATCACCGTCGAAGTCGGCGGGAACCGGCACGTCGCCCGCGACTCCAAAGATCGCCGTGTCGGCCGCGTAATCTCTCGAGGACAACATCATCTGCCAGGTGCCCGCATGCCAAACGCCGAAGTCGGACCGCTTGTCGCCGTCATAGTCAGCGGTCACTACGGTCGCCTTTCCTTTAAAATTCGGGAGGCTTACAGCCAATGTCGATCTGTCGCGACTTAGGCGAACGACAAACAGGCGGGATGTTTGGTCGAATGTCCCAATGTCCAATACACCGTCGGCGTCAAAATCGCCGGCTACGGGGTCGAGTGCCAGAACGTTAAACGTCAGCACGGCCTTTGCTCCGGCCGCCATAGAAACGATGCCTATATCCTTTCGAAAAACCGAAAGAGAAGGGCTCTCCTCGGGTTTCTGAGCGCTACCCGCGGAAGCAAGTACGAAAACGGCCACAACCGCCGCCGAGCCTTTTGCCCTGCCAGCAAAAATCGCCTTTAAGCATGAAAAAAACTTCCGCCGTTCCTTATTTGATCGCATTCTGAAAATCTACAGTTGTCCTTCTGAAATACTATGACGCATAAAATCCGCGCCTTTTGCCAAAGTTTTTTTGCCTATGCCTGACGAAACTGACAATTCGGTGACATTTCCTGTAAAATCAAGCTTTTCAACCTTATGACGGCACGGATATTAAGCGGAAAAACGATCGCGGACCAGATAAAGGCCGAGGTGGGCGAGGAAGTTAGGCGATTGTTCGAATCGCACCGCAGCCGGCCAGGGTTGGCGGTTGTCCGCGTTGGCGACGATCCCGCGTCAGCGGTTTACGTGGGCAGCAAGGTCAAGACTTCCGAGGAACTCGGGATCAAATCCGAGCATGTCCATCTTCCGGCCGACGCCTCGCAGGAAGAATTGCTTGGCGTAATCCGCGGGCTGAACGGGCGCGACGATGTCGACGGGATACTTGTCCAGTTGCCGTTGCCGCCGCAGATCGATTCGAGTGCCGTACTTGAAGCCATCGACCCGCAAAAGGACGTTGATGGCTTTCATCCGGTTAATGTTGGCCGCCTTTCATCAGGCGAAAAGGCCCTTGTCCCGTGTACTCCGGCGGGCGTTATCGAGATATTAAGACGTTCTCAGATCCCAATTGCCGGTAAGCATGCGGTGATCGTCGGGCGAAGTAATATTGTCGGTAAACCTATGGCGATGCTTTTGCTACGGGAGAACGCGACCGTAACGATCTGCCATTCACGAACGATCGATCTGCCTTCGATCACCCGGCAGGCGGATATACTCATCGCGGCGATCGGCCGGGCGGGGTTTGTCCGGGCCGAACATATTAAAGAAGGAGCGACGGTAATAGATGTTGGGATCAACAACGTTTCGGACGCCGATTTTGTACGCAAGCTTTTTGCCGGCGATGAGCTTGAAAAACGCCTTTCGACGATTGAAAAACGCGGCTTTACGCTGGTTGGTGACGTAAACCCGAAAGATGCAATGGCGATTGCCGCGGCTTTTACACCCGTTCCTGGCGGCGTGGGCTTATTAACGGTAGCTATGCTCATGAAGAATACGGTCGAGGCGGCGAAGATGCGTCGATTTTAGTCCGTCAAACTTCAGTTTGACGCTCTTCCGAGGGCGGCAAACCGGCGTCGCACTTCCGTTTTCGACATCCGGATCAACAACGGCAACAAACTGAAGTTTGTTGGACAGCAAGCAAACGGGCGTCGCACTTCAGTTTCCCGAATCGGCTTAGTGGGAGCCGAGGGCAACAAACTAAAGTTTGTTGGACAATTGTGATTATTATGAACTTTGAAGAATATCAAACAGAAGCGAGCCGGACGGCTCTTTACCCGCGACGAATGAGTAACCTTGAATACCCGACCCTAGGCCTTGCGGGCGAGGCGGGTGAGGTTGCGAATATCGTCAAGAAAATACAACGCGACAACGAAGGCGTTATCACCGACGAGATCCGAGGAAAGCTGCGCGACGAGTTAGGCGATGTCCTCTGGTACATCTCGGCCTGTGCGGATGAGCTTGGCCTGACGCTGGACGAGATCGCCGCGTTCAATGTGAACAAACTGGCAAAACGGCACGGGCGGTAGTTTGGTCAACAAATTGGAGGATAGCTGTTATCTGACAGCTATTAGCTAGAAGTCTCAAGCGTCGATAACGTCGATAATAATGCTGCGTGTAGGCCTCACAGGTTCGATCGCCGTGGGCAAATCATTTGTTTGCGATGTATTTCGCGAGCTGGGCTGTCACGTCCTGGATGCCGACCTTGTGGCACGCGACGTTGTAAAACGAGGTACTCCGGGGCTCGCAAAGATCGTAGGTGAATTTGGAAATGACGCCGTTGGTCCCGATGGCGAACTCGACCGTCCGAAAATGGCCGCGATCGTGTTTGCCGACGAAAGTAAACGGCTGCTCCTGAATTCGATCATCCACCCGCTTGTTTTTGAAGCTCAAAATACGTGGCTTGACGAGCGTAACGCCGAGGACCCTGACGGCATTGCTATCGTCGATGCGGCACTGATGATCGAATCGGGCGGCTACAAGCGGTTCGACAAAATTATTGTTGTTTGGTGCGAACCTGATATACAATTGCAACGGTTAAAGTTACGCAACGATCTACCCGAAGACGAAGCTAAAAAACGAATCGACACCCAGATGCCGCAAACTGAAAAGAAACGGTTTGCCGACTATTTGATCGATACGTCCATCGGATTTGAGGACACGCGCCAACAGGTTCGGGAGGTGCTCAAAAAACTGAAACTCTCGCTCGACTGATCGTTTTTGTAACCGA
>JBGTJP010000067.1:0-14334 GCA_041745075.1 Pyrinomonadaceae bacterium
AGGTAGCGGCCGAATTTTCCGCGAAATTGTTCGAGCGGCTGGCCGGCAGTTTCTTCGGCGCCGTCTGTCCCAGGAAGATCAGGGCTGTCGTTGGTAGAGCCGTTCCCATTGGTTTTGTTAAGCATCGCTTTCGCCCCCGCGATACGTTCAAGCTGGTCTCGAGTCAGGACCTTGCCCCGATCGTATTGGCGATCGTCATCCCAAACAAGAGGGCTCGTGACGTGGTCGTTCATGCCGAGGTCGAGGTCGGTCATGACGATGATTGGTGTCTGGAGACGTTCGGCCAGGTCGAACGCGTCGGCGGTCATCTCGAAGCATTCGCGAGGCGACGCCGGAAACAGCAGCGGATGTTTTGTATCTCCGTGTGAGGCGTAGGCGGCGAGGAGCAGGTCGGATTGCTGAGTCCGCGTTGGCATTCCGGTCGAAGGTCCGGTCCGCTGGACGTCGATCAGCACGGTCGGGATCTCGGCAAAATAACCGAGGCCGAGGAATTCATTCATCAGCGAAACGCCCGGCCCGCTGGTCGATGTGAAGGAACGTGCGCCGTTCCACGAAGCTCCCATGACCATCCCGATGGCGGCGAGTTCGTCTTCGGCCTGAACGATGGCGTAGTTGTTTTTGCCAGTGATCGGGTCAACGCGGTATTTCTTGGCGTATTTGCCAAACGCCTCGACGACCGATGTCGAAGGCGTGATCGGATACCACGCGGCAACCGTCGCTCCGGCGTAAACCGCTCCTAAACCGCACGCTGAATTGCCGTCGATCAATATTTGATCGCCGATCAGATCACGGCGTTCGACACGGATATCGAGCGGGTATTCAAAATTTTCTTCGACATATTTGACGCCCATCTTTAGCGCCTTGATATTCGGTTCGATCAGCTTTTCCTTGCCCTTGAACTGCTCGCCGATCATCCCTTCGATCACCGGAAACTCGATATCAAGCAGCCGCGACAAAGCGCCAATATAAACAATATTCTTAAACAACTGCCGCTGCCGAGCGTCGGTAAATTCCGCATTGCAAAGCGACATCAGCGGAATGCCGATGTGCGTGATGTCGTCGCGGTCGTAGCCCGGCGGAAGCGGTTTTGACGAGTCATAAAGAAAATAACCGCCGGCCTTCACCTCTTGGTAATCCTTTGGCATGCTCTGCGGATTGACCGCGATCATCAGATCAACGCCCTCACGCCTGCCGAGATACCCTTGGTCATTCACCCGTACCTCGTACCAAGTCTGCAGCCCCTGAATATTCGAAGGAAAAATATTCTTTGGCGTCACCGGCACACCCATCCGAAACACCGCCTTGGTAAACAAACCATTAGCCGACGCCGAACCGGTGCCGTTGACGTTTGCGAATCTTATTACAAAATCGTTTACGCTCATTAATAAACTCAAATAACTAATCCAAGGTCTGGATTCTGCTTTTGGTGGCGGACGGCGAGAATTCGGACAGACTCTTTCGATTCGATCTCATAAAGCACGACGAAAGGATATTTGCTCAAGACCGCACGATGGATGTCGGTGTCGATAGCCGGAAATGACCTTGGCCAAAGCTTAATGCGGTCGACTATCTCTTCAAGATCATTTAAACATTCTTGAGCATGTTTCGCGCCTGCTTCATGCGTATAGTACTCGGCGATTGATCGGACTTCCCTATTGGCACACGAGTTATATATAACTCTCATTTGCGACGAAATTCTTTAAGCGAATCCCAGAACTGTTGCTCGGACATCACCATATCCGAATTCTCATCCATCTCTTTCGAACGCCTTAACGCCAATTCCACCTCATCTTCATCGTCATCCTCAAAAGGAGATCCCAACGAAGCAATAAGCCGCGAAGCGAGAGCACCGCGTTCCATCTTTGTAAGGCTCATCGCCTTTTCTTCCAGTTCCGCAATTACGGACATAAGTCTTCTCCTTGATCGAATTATACCACTTGCGCCTGTCAAATAACGTAGTCGGTACCGGCACAAACAACATAGCAGTGTTGCGGTAGGCCAGCCATTGTTGCCTCCAGTTGTGACATTTATTACTCCGCGCTCCGCAGGATCTTTTCCATCTTTTTTCCTTTCGCGAGTTCGTCGATGAGTTTGTCGAGGTAGCGGATCTTTTGCATCAGCGGGTCTTCGATGTTTTCGACGCGGATGCCGCAGACGACGCCTTTGATCAGAGGGGCGTTTGGGTTGAACTTCGGGGCGTTTTCGTAGAAGTCACGCATGCTCACACCGTTCTCGATCTGTCTCGCGAGCCCGGCCCTCGTGTATCCCGTCAGCCAACGAATGACCTCGTCCACCTCTCCCTTCGTCCGCCCCTTCTTCTCCGCCTTCGCCACATAATGCGGATAAACCCCCGCAAAACTCATCGCAAAAACTCTTTCGTTTGTATTCATGCTCATCAGACAACGGTCAATAAATCGCGGTATAGGTTTGTAATGCCCAACCTTTGGATGTTCGGTTGAAGAAAAAACGAACCTCTTCCTCACCCCAAGGATAATTTGACCGCAATACCCAGTATTGAATTCTAAGTTCGTCACCACTTATATTTATTTCAGCTACTCGCCACGAAATAATTCGATAATTGACTTCGTTCTCTAAGTATCGTTCCTTATCAGTGTTGTCCCGACAATAAGGAAGCACGGCATCTATATTACCGTTCTTTAATTCTTCTAATACCCGTTCCGCAATCGCTTCCTCATCGCGACTTCGAAATGGATTCAATACGCAATAGGTTTTCGGTCGGATGCCGTCGTCCAAAGGAATACAGACAATTGTTGGACGTGAATCCTTTTGAAAAACAATCACCGCCAAGCAAATAAAAACCAGGAGGCCGAGAACGGAGGCGATGATTGTAATCCTTTTCATATAAAATGGCGGAACAATCGCAAACCTACGATACTAACCGTGCTCATTTTCTTTGTCGCTTCGCGACGTGGAAGGCGAAGACTAGGGCGGCAGATATACCGCCTTTCGTCTTTCCACTTCTACTATCTTCGATATTCACAGCTCGCTATTCCGTCGGTTTCTTCTTCCGTGTCAAACCGGACTTCTTCTCAGACTTACGGACGAAACCCATGGCTCCGTAGAGTGGGGAGTCGTTGCCGTAGTCGGCGTTGCCGGCGACGCCCATGCCGACTTTGGAGCGGTTTTGGTCGAGGGCTTTGTACTTGTCGTCGCGGATGTCGCGTTTCATCTTGAGTTCGACCTCAAGGTCGCCGATCGCCGCCGCCGCGAAGCCGCCGTACCCACACTTCACTAACATCAAACTAAACCGCATCATTTTAATTCCTTTGGATCTGGACGAGATTGCCGACGGCATCGGCGCCATACTTGACCTCGCCGGCTTTGGTTACGTTGTACCAGAACTTTTGCATGTCCCAGGCGGCGGTGGGGCAGCGTTCGGCGTTATCTCAATCGTTTCTTCCAATATCCGGGTTTACGGCTTTGGTGAGCGATGGCGACGATGAGAATTCTATCAGGTAGAGCCTGATAGATGACGCTGTACGGAAAGCGTCTTGTCAGAAAACGTCTTGAATTATCTGTGAGCTTTGACCAAACCAAGGGAGCGTCCTCGATGCGGTTTATCGATGCATAGATCTCGCGCGAAAATTCAAGCCCAAGGCCGTCGCGACGGTCTTCGTAATATGCAATCGCATCGCGAAACTCGAGCCGAGCTTCGGGATGCATTTCGAGTATCATTTACCAAAATCCCTCTCTATCTCAGCGAAAACCTCTTCGACGGGAATAGTTTTGACCTTGCCCGAGCGAACTTCTTCGATCCGCCTTTCGGCTTCGACTTTCCATGCTTCCTCGACCTCTTTGCTTGTCGGCGAGATGCTTTCGATGAGCCGGTCGATAAGCTCGAGCTTCATGTCAATCGGAAGAGAATCAACCATGTCCTCGATCTCAATTGTTTGTGTCGTCATAATTTCACCTCGTTCTTTATTCTACATCTGTTCTAAGAACCCGGTCGCTATCGCTCCCGGTTCTGACAGCGGTTTGATTTCTTTCGCAAGCAAGGATGCTTGCGGCTCCAGTCATTTGCACCCGTACTTCACCTCTCCGGCTTTGGTGACGTTGTACCAGAATTTTTGCATGTCCCAGGCAGCGGTGGGGCAGCGTTCGGCGCAGAGGCCGCAGTGGAGGCAGACGTCTTCGTCTTTGGCCATGATGCGGCCGGTTTGCGGGAGCGTGTCGGAGACGTAGAGGTCCTGGGTCGTGTTTAGAGCCGGGACCTTTGTCATCGTACGCAATTCCGGTTCATCGGCGTTGGCGGTAAATGTGATGCAACTCGTCGGACAGATATCGACACAGGCGTCGCACTCGATGCATTTTGGGGCGTTGAAGACGGTCTGCACGTCGCAGTTGAGACAGCGTTCGGCTTCTTTGTAACCCGCGAGCGGGTCAAAGCCTTTCTCGACCTCCTGCTTGCGGTCTTTTAGCGTGATCTCTTTCGGAGCCTGCGGCACAACGTAACGCTGATCGCTTTCGACCGCGCTGTCATACGCCCATTCGTGGATGCCCATCTTCTGGCTAACGAGATTGACCATCGGGTCGAGGCGTTCGGTGTGAAGGTCCTTACTATTGCAGAGCAGGTTGATCGAAACTGCCGCCTGGTGGCCGTGAGCCACCGCCGTGATGACATTCTCCGGGCCGAAAGCAGCGTCGCCGCCGAAGAAAACCTTTGGATTTGTTGATTGGAAAGTGATTTTATCAACAACTGGCATTTCCCATTTGTCGAATTCGACGCCGATATCACGCTCGATCCACGGGAAGCTATTCTCTTGTCCGACAGCGATAAGAACATCATCCGCCTCAATAAAAACTTCGGGTTCGCCGGTCGGAACGAGAGTGCGTTTGCCGTTTTCGTCGTATTTGGCTTCGACTTTTTCGAAGGTCATACCTCGGAGACGGAGCGGAGGCGTAGCCTCCAAATCTGATTGATCGGCCGACGGAAAAGCAGAGCTTTTCCGCACATCGGACGGCAAAGCCGCGGGATTAGGAGCTGCAAGTCCGACTGACCACTGACCACTGACCACTGACCACTCCTCATCGGTTGCGACGACGAACGATTTGGGAACATGGTTGTCAACGATCGGGATGTCTTCGTGCTGGGCGTCTTCTTTTTCCCATGGTGAAGCCTTCATCGTAGAAAAGGGCGAGCGGACGACGACTTTTACTTCTTCGCCGCCGAGACGGCGTGCGGTGCGGCAGCAATCCATCGCGGTGTTGCCGCCGCCGAGGACGATGACGCGTTTGCCTATCTTTTCGGTATGTTCAAAGGCGACGCTGCCGAGCCAGTTGATGCCGATGTGAATATTATCGGCCCCTTCCTGACGGCCAGGAAGATCGGGCAGATCGCGGCCTCGCGGTGCTCCGGTTCCAACAAATATGGCATCGTAATCTTGTTCGAGAACACCTTTTAGCGAATCAACATAGTGTTTGAAATGCGTATGAATACCGAGACGAAGGATGTAATCAACCTCTTCGTCCAGGACGCGTTCGGGCAGGCGAAACGCCGGTATCTGGCTTAGCATAAAGCCCCCGCCTTTGTATTGCTCGTCAAAGAGATGGATCTCGTAACCCAGCGGAGCAAGGTCGCGGGCCACCGTCAGCGAAGCCGGACCCGCACCGATCAGAGCTACCTTTTTGCCGTTCGGCTTGAACGGCCCTTGCGGCATGTACGGTATGACGTCATCCCGATTGTCGGCCGCTACGCGTTTAAGGCGGCAGATCGCCACTGGTTCCTGCTCCAAACGCCCGCGACGACACGCCGGTTCGCACGGTCGATCGCACGTGCGGCCCAGAATGCCGGGAAAAACGTTCGAGTCCCAGTTGATCATATACGCTTCGGTATATCGCCCCTCGGCGATCAACCTTATGTATTCCGGCACAGGCGTGTGGGCCGGACAGGCGTATTGACAGTCAACTACCTTATGGAAATATTCAGGATCGGAAATGTCTGTTGGTTGCAAGGCTCAAATTCCCCTAAACTATCTATTAACAGAGTGTCAGAGGTTGATGATAAATGAAGTCCTTTAACTTTGCCAGCTATATTTGCGGACTTGGCCGGAATGTTGCGATGAGGGCGCCATTATCATTCTGACTGTCTCTGAATAGATGTTAGATAGTAGATGAAAACTGATAGTTGGAAGATGGCTGACTAGATGTCGGGCACCCAGAATGTTCGGCCGCCGGACGTGATCTTTTTTAGCCCGAGGCCGGGCAGTTCGGATTCCTCGACGCCTAAATAAGTGAAATGGGGCAGATCGGAAACCACGGTTTGGTACCATTTGTGCTTTGCCAGCAATTCGCGGACTTTTGAATTCTCATTTTCTTTCACGTCGAGGGCGAGCATCGCGAGGTGTTGCGACGTTCCGGGCGGGGCGACCGAGTAAATTATCGATTTCGACAGGTCCTTTGCGAAATATATACCCTTTTCTTCCAGCTTAAGCACTTCAGGGACCTGTTCAAATGGCGACAACGCCGCGATCCTGTCGGCCTCGGCCTGAGTCATTTTTCCATTCGCAACCCAGTGCTTTAATGCCGGATCGACCCGGCTTTTCCACAATCCTACCGTTTCGTCATAACTACGACGGGCCGAATCGGTATCCCGCGGAGTGATCGATAGCCCTTGAGATTTTGCATCGGCAATCGCCTTTCTGAGATCGTCCATTGCGGCTGTTTGCAATTCAAGTGGGATCCCGCCAAGCGTTTCACTTGATATTTTCAGCCTTGACTGAAACGCCGAAACCTCGGCTTCGTCCCGGAAAACTATCTTCGCCGGCGCCGTCACGCCGCCGCGGGCGATGAACATTGCTCCATATTCACGCAAAAGTGTGTTTTCAATGCTTGTCGCCGGGGCGGCAAAACCGTCCGGCAGGTTCGCGGTGAACCCCGTCCGTTCTTTTTCTATCGACATGTTGGTGTTGGTTTCGCCGGGCTTTGAGTTGGAAGTAAGGCCGGTATTTGAATTTGAGGGCGCGTAGTTTACCGCCGGCCCGGAATTATTGCTCGCCGGCGGCTGGTAGCAGCTTAAACTCAAAGCAAACGCTACGGCGGCCACGAAGACAGCGCCCGATCGATTTGTCGAAATTCTATTCATAAGCCGGCACCCAATAAGAATACCCTCCGCGAACGATCTTCCGGAGTCCGAGTTTCGGCAGTTCAGCCTCCGTGGCTCCAAGATATGTGAAATGCGGCGAATCGCCCGCAACTGTCTGAAACCAGCCATTGCGGTTCAAAATGTCACGCACGGTCCGGTTCCCTGCCTGTTCTATATCAAGTGCCAGCAGCGAAAGATGCTGCGAGGTTCCCGGCGGGGCGACCGAAGACATTATCGGCCGGTTTTTTCCGGTGCTGAAATAAAGGCCCTTGGCTTCCCATTCGAATACTTGCAGAACCTGTTCGCGAACAGGGAGGAGCAATGCAGCGTCGGCGTCGTCTTTCGAGATCCGTCCCTTACGCGCCCAATAATTAAGGGCAGGCACGAAACGCGAATTCCAGATGCGGAGCGTGTCCGCAAAACTTCTCTTACCGGCAATCGCGCCGTCCAACGGAGTGATGCGAAGCCCGCGTTCTTCAGCCTCTTCAATGGCTTTTAGAAGTGCGTTCATTGCAGCCTCTTGCAGTTCGATAGAAACGCCGCCGATCATGGCCGATCTCGAATTCAATGTTTGCTGGTATCGCCGGACTTCCTCCTCCGAGCCGAATACACATGCCCGCGGTTTTGCGACCGAAGGGTCCGCCAGAAAAACGGCTCCATATTCCGCATAAACACGCGCCGAAAGGGGGTCCGTTAGATCACAATCTTTCTCAACCCGTCCCGACTTTTGTTGTGCAGTCATCTGGCCAAAGCAAAGCCAAAGACAGATCGCCGGCAAAAAAATGAACTTGGTAAATATTGAACGCCGATGCCGCCACGACGGCAAAATACCCTTCAGATCAGCCCTTCTTTTTCTTTTCATCGAGATGCAGGCGAGCGTGTTCGGCCAGGTCAAGATACTCCTTTCTGATCGCATCCAATTCTTTCTCATCCAATTCCTCAAGGTCGAGGACGGCGTTTCGGGCACCGCGCGTTGCCCTGATAATTTCGTCGAGTTTGATCTGTAACGCTTCGGTATCACGATTCTGCGTATTTTGGATGAGAAATACCATCAGGAAAGTAATTATGGTGGTACCCGTGTTTATTACCAATTGCCAGGTGTCGCTAAAACCGAACAGAGGCCCGCTGACGGCCCAAAGCACAATAACGGACACGGCTGTAATGAATGTTACCGGCTTGCCCGTAATGTTCGCGGCGGAGCGGGCGAACCTTGTAAACAATGAAACGGCCTGATTACCCATAATCTAATTTTTATCGCGTTTGATAAAATCCTCCACGATCGACCCTATCGAGTCAAGATGCACCTTGAGGTATTCATCACGCTCGATGAAAGGCACCTTTGAACGGATCTTTTCATATACGGGAAAGGTTCCCGCTCCAAGTCTCTTGTCGTTTCCGAGCTCCCTCCTGCGAAAATCGACACCCTGGGCTGCGCAAAACAGCTCAAGGCCGAGAATGATCTCAAGGTTTTTGGCGACTTGCCTCAATTTTAAAACGGCGGTCAATCCCATTGACACATGGTCCTCAACGTTGGCCGAGCTGGGTATCGTATCTACGCTGGCAGGATGTGCCAGCACCTTGTTCTCGGTACACAGCGACGCCGCGGTGTATTGAACGATCATAAAGCCGGAATTAAGACCGCCATTTTCGGTGAGAAAAGCCGGCAAAACATGTGCGTTCGAGGATTCGTCGGTGAGGCGCATTATGCGGCGTTCGGAAATATTACCAAGTTCGGAAAGGGCGATCGTTAAGTAGTCGAAAGCCAGGGCAAGCGGTTCACCGTGAAAGTTGCCACCGCTTATGACTTCGATCGAAGCGGAGACGGGGAGACGCGGAGACGCGGCGGTTGCCGTTCCCTGCTTCTCCGCGTCTCCGCGTCCGTCTATCTCCGCGTCGCTAATAAAGATCAGCGGATTGTCCGTGACCGAATTCAGCTCCAGCTTAATAAGCCATTCGGCATAGGCAACCGCGTCGCGGCATGCCCCGTGGACCTGCGGCATACATCGGAGCGTGTAAGCGTCCTGAACATTTGCCGGGTCGAAGCCGCGTACCAGTTCGCTTTCGTGGAGGATCGCCCGAAGATTCCTTGCGCATTCTATCTGCCGCGGATGTGGGCGAAGCTGATGAATACGGTCGTCAAATGCCGAAACGGTTCCGTGCAGTGCCTCGAGGCTTAAGCATCCTGAAACGTCGGCAAGATCGGCAAGCCTTATCGACCGTGCCGTCTCAAGCAGGCCGACCGCCGTCATCACGGTCGTCCCGTTCGTGAGAGCGAGGCCTTCCTTTGCTTTTAGCTTGATCGGTGTAAGGCCGGCCTTGGACAATGCTTCGCCGCCGGAATATGTGATGCCGTTGAATTCGGCCTCGCCTTCACCGATCAGCACGCAGGCGAAATGAGCGAGCGGGGCAAGGTCGCCACTGGCGCCGAGGCTTCCTTTTTCAGGGATCACCGGATGAACGCCCCGGTTCAAACATTCAAGGATCAGTTCAAGAGTCTCAAGCCTGATGCCCGAAAAGCCGCGTGCGAGTGTATTTGCTCGGATCAGCATTATTGCCCTGACCGTCGGCGTATCGAATGGCTTCCCAACCCCGACGGCGTGGCTTAAAACAATATTTCGCTGAAGCTGCTCGACCTCTTCGCGACTGATGATCTTGTCTTTGAACGCACCAAACCCGGTTGTAATCCCGTACGCGATCTCGCCGCGTTCGAGCAGCGTATCAACCGCGGCGGCCGCCCGATCAACCGCGGCTTTCGCCTTGTCTGCAAGCGACACGCGCGGCTCACCCGGGCTGCCATGCGCAACCGCACATACTTGTTCAAATGTCAGGCTTTCGCCGTCGAGAACTATATCAGTCATCTATTTCCAAAATTCTTCCCAACTTTGCTCGGACCTATGCTGGTATTCTCGCCAGCTTGCGATCCTGTCCGCCCGAAGCTGAATCCACGCCGTACCGTGATATCGGAATGTGCCCTTGTAAGTATATTCCGCCGCACCGACCTGACGCATTTCGTCAAAGGCCGAATTGTGAAAGCGGCAAGATTGCGACTGTCCTTTGTCGTCGCGAAAAAAGGCTAGAAGCTCCTCGCGGTCGGTAAAGGTGTAATTTTGACTATCGGAATAAAAGACATCCTCGGCGAATCTTGCCGCAACTTGCTCATAGCTGCCGTTGGTCCAATCATCCGCAAGCGAAGTGGGAAGATGTTCAAATTCATCGCGTGTCATGTACGACCTCGCCACGCTTGATGACCGTCTCTGCCAATTCCCCGCCAAATTCGTACGCGATCTCACGGTAATCTTTGGTGTCAAATAGGACAAGGTCGGCCCGCTTGCCTTCTTCTATCGACCCCGTCCGCCGGCCCTGGCCGATGGCGAACGCAGCGTTAATAGTTGCAGCATTGAAGGCCTCAGCCGGGAGCAATTTTTGGTAGCGGCACGCGATCGCCATCGCCATCGGCTGCGACGGGCACGGAGCAGAGCCGGGATTGTAGTCCGTCGAAAGGGCTACCGCGCAGCCTTCATCGATCAGCTTGCGAGCATCTGCAAAATCAGAAGCTCCAAAATTAAAATTGACTGTGGGCGTCACGACTCCGATCGTGTCGGACGCGGCAAGCAGTTCGATCTCATCATCGGAGATTGCGTCGAGATGGTCGATCGATACAGCACCATGGTCGATCGCGAGGCGGCTGCATCCGAGGTTGGTAAATTCATCTGCGTGGGCTTTCAAGCCGAACCATAGAGCCTTTGCCGTTTTCAAGATCTTCTCGGTCTGATCTATATTGAACGCGTTCTTTTCACAGAAAACATCAGCATAGATCGGAGTTTTCTTTTCTCTAAAATGCGATGCCGTGTACCAGTCCCATGCTTTCGGGAGTATTTCGCCGCATATCAGATCTACATACCCGTTGCGGTCGTTCTTAAACTCGGGTGGGAACGCGTGAGCCGCAAGAAGCGTGGGCACGATATCGATCGGATGAGTCTTGTCCAGTTCGGAGATAACGTCGAGCATTTTCAGCTCTGTGTCGGTATCGAGCCCGTAACCGGTCTTTATTTCGGCCGTGGTGGTGCCGCAGACAAGCATTTTATCGAGTCGGTCGCGGCTCTCCCCGACCAGCAGGTCGAACGATGCCTCACGCGTATTTGAAACAGTCGAAATTATCCCGCCGCCGTTCTCAAGAATTTCAAGATAATCTGCTCCCTTGATCTTTAGTTCAAATTCGTCGAATCGATCGCCTGCGAAAACGATGTGTGTGTGCGGATCGACAAAACCCGGCCCGACCACTCTGCCGTTCGCGTCGATGGTCTTATCCGAAGTATAGGACCCTGAAACATCTCCCGATTTTCCGAACGCAGCAATGTTTCCGTCGATCACCGCAATCGCGCCGTGCTCGATCAGTCCAACGTCAGACATCTGCGCACCACGCTTCGACTCCCCGTCCGAAGCGCAAGTCAGGAGTTGTCCAATATTTAATATGAGTAGATCGGCTTTCATCTTACGCTACCGAAGAACGATCAGTGCCCACCAGTCATTAATTTCAAGCGAAATCATAACATATCAGCGCGTGCCAGCTTATCGTGTCCGGCCAAATATCTGACCGTTTGATTTTGAGCACGGTTGGTAGTAATTTCGTCTGAACCAAACCAAAGGAGAGAATGAATAATGGCCCATCCCCAAACGCTGCCCGATCCGCAACCGATATGGCAGGTAATGACCGGTTTTCAGCATTCGATGGCCTATAAGGCCGCGATCGAATTGGAGCTTTTCACAAAGATCGCCGAAGGCCACAAGACAACCGCATCACTAGCCGAAGCCTGCGGTGCCGCCGAACGCGGCGTCCGTATCCTGGCAGATACGATGACTGTTATCGGGTTTCTCACTAAGCAATCCAGCGAATATTCACTAACGGACATGTCGTCCGCCTTTCTGGACAAAAACTCGCAGACTTATTTGGGCTGCACCGTCGATTTTATTTTGTCCGAAGCCCAGCTTCGGGGGTTTACCGATCTTACGAACGCGGTCCGCAACGGCGGCTCGACTGTCTCAGGTGAAGCTTCGATGGATCCCGACAGCCCGATGTGGGTGACTTTCGCCAAGGCAATGATGCCAATGATGTACCCTGCGGCACAAGCGATAGCGAGCCATATCGGTTTTGAAAAGGACCGGAAATTTAAGGTACTCGACATTGCAGCCGGGCACGGGATCTTCGGTATTACGGTCGCCCAGCACTATGCGAACGCCGAGATCTATGCCGTTGACTGGGCGAATGTCCTGACCGTCGCTACCGAAAATGCCGAACGGATGGGTGTTGGAGAACGACATCATTTGATCGAAGGGAGCGCGTTCGATGTCGATTTCGGCGACGGTTATGATGTGGTGCTGGTAACCAACTTTTTACACCATTTCGATGCCGAAACGTGCACTAAGTTTATGAAGAAGGTTAACGGTTCGCTTACCGCCGAAGGAAAAGCGATGACACTTGAGTTCATTCCCAACGATGACCGCGTCTCGCCTCCCGGCGAAGCGTTATTCCCGCTCGTTATGCTGGCCGCCACCCCGGCGGGAGATGCCTACACGTTCGCGGAGCTAAGAACGATCTGCGAAGATGCCGGATTTTCACAAAACGAGCATATTCCGCTTCCGCCGATGCCGCAGCATCTGGTCGTTTCGATGAATTAAACGATCAGAAGCTCTTCTTAGCGACCTTTTCGTTCGCCTCATTGACCAGCATCAATGCGGCCGATCCGTAATATTTGTGATACTCGGCGATCATCTCGCCTTTGATTATTACCGGGTCGGTCGCAACCAGCTTCTTCGCGTCCTCGATCTCGGATACAGCAAAAATAAATAGGCCGCGCCATCCGTCGACACCATCGAACGGGCCAGCAAGGGCGAGTTTGCCTTCCCCCGCCAGGCGTTTGATATTTGCAAAATGCCCTGCAAACATAGCGTCGCGGTCCTTTCCGTCCGGCACACGGGTTGGGCCGGTTTTTAGAATAACGAGAACGTAGCTTCTCATCCCAAGTTCATCGGCCCCGAGCTTTCTTGCAAGTTCTGCATCGTATTTCGGGTTAACAGGCTGTTCTGGCTTTTGCGCATACATATTCGAAAAACAGAAAAGAAATGCGCAGATGCAAATCGATAAAATAGCTTTCATACTTCCTCCTCACCTTCCTCGCCGAACTTGAATATAACGGCCTTGTATTTATTGTATAGGAATGAGATCAGCAACAAGGTCAAACCAAGGCTGACAAACAGAATGGTACGCGGAATTGTACCGAGATTCGTAACGTCGTAAAAGAAAAGCTTCGCCAGTATGACGGCCAAAATACAGATCGCGGCGATCCGCAGGTGCTTCTTATTCCACGCGATGCCGAGAACTATGAGCATAAGGGCGTACAATCCCCAGAAGATGCTCAGTCCCAATTTCGTTCCGTCCGGAATTCCAAAACGAGCCATCAGATTCACCACCTCGCAACTCAAAATAATGAAACCGAAGGTGTAAAGCGTCGCGTCAAATGCCAGAGGTATTGTCGGCGCTGGCAAGCGGGCTTCCAGCAAAGTGTCGCGGCGGTACCGATAAAGGGCGAACATCAGAATCGCCGATGCCGCATACGACAGGTAGCGAACCGAAATGAGTGCAAGGCCTGTGTGTGCCTCGACATAATTCACCCGCAATTCATAAAACAGAATCATGCCCGCCGTTGCAAAAAGAGCCAGAACCGCAACCCCGAGCCCCGCATTTATTAGGCCGAGCAGAACCGACCGGACCTTGCGGAGGTTTACAAACGCCATTGCCGCGAGGAACACTATCGTGTAATCGATCTGCCATACGGCGTTGAACCTGTCGAGATTCTGAAGCTCCGCCGAAGTAAATGGATCGGCTCCGGATTCGCGTATCGCCACGGACTGGAGATGAAAATAATTGCCTATCTCGCCCCGAAACGCATTGTAAAGAGCAAAGATCGCCAGCCCCGCGATAACGTATCCAAACGGCTTTACGAGATTTTCGTCGATCGCCGCCTCGTTCTCTTTATCGCGGTTGACAGCGAAGATCACGGCGAACGCCGCTATGAAAACCAGGGCCGTGACGAAATTGCCGTTCGCGAATGGCTGTAGATTGAATTCGCTCGCGTATGAGGTACGGTTCAGGAACGTCGTGATCCAATCGAGGAACATGCTGCCAGCGGCAAGCAGCATCACCGGATAGGAGAAAAACTCAAAAAGCCGCACGT
>JBGTJP010000068.1:0-5966 GCA_041745075.1 Pyrinomonadaceae bacterium
TTACCGCTGGTAAATGCTTCGACAACTCGATCGATCGTATCCGGCGAGATCAGCGGCTCGTCGCCCTGGACGTTTACGATGATCGAACCCTTCGGCAAACCTTCGGCAACCTCCGCGATCCGGTCGCTGCCCGACTGGTGACTTGCCGATGTCATAACGGCCTCGCCTCCGGCCTCGAGGATAGCGTTTAAAATTCTCTCATCATCGGCAGCCACAATTACGCGATCGACACGCTTCGCCTGACCCGCCTGAGCTAAAGTGTGTAAGATCAACGGCTTACCGGCAATATCGCACAACAATTTACCGGGCAAACGGGTCGATTCGAACCGGGCCGGTATGATCGCGATCACATTTTGTTTAGGGTTGTCGCCGTGTTGCTCCACGGGATTCTAGAATATAGGCATTTTTGGCAGTAGGCAAGGCGAAATTTCCGAAACTTGTGGAAATTTGGAAGTTCGGATAGGTTTCGTTACACTTTCAAACGTGCAGGAACAGATCAGCCCAACATTAGAACCGTTTCCACCATTCGAGCCTGTCGCTCCTATCAAGCCAATAAAGGCCACGCCAAACAACCCGCCCTGGGGCTCGGGAATGGCCGTTGGCATCTGGATAGTCAGCGTTTTGCTTATCCTGATCGTTCCCGGCATCTTTCTGGCCCCGTATGCGCTGTCGTTAACATCGCAGTATCCGCAGACCGAGGATCTGGTCAAAGCACTATCCACAGACCGCGTCGCGATCGCATTGCAGGTAGCCGCCATCGTCCCGGCTCACATTATCACTTTTTTTCTGGCCTGGCTTTTGATTACCAAAGGGCGGAGGTTCGCGTTTCTTGAAACCGTCGGCTGGCGTTCGGGCGGAATGAAATGGTGGCATTATGCCGCGATCATTGTCGGCTTTTTCTGCCTCGCCGCTCTTGTGGGGCACTTTGTCCCCGAACAAGAGACGGAATTGACCCGGATCATCAAGAGTTCCCGTTACGCTGTATTTTTGGTCGCTTTTATGGCGACGTTCACTGCACCGCTGGTTGAGGAGGTTATCTATCGCGGGATACTCTATTCCGCCCTGCAGCGAACGGTAGGAGTCGGTTTCGCAGTTGGCCTTGTAACATTGCTGTTCACGGTCGTTCACGTTCCACAGTACTTCGAAAGCATATCGACCATAGTTCTTTTGGCAGTGCTCAGTTTGATCCTGACGCTGGTGCGGGTTAAAACCGATAATCTGCTTCCTTGTGTCATACTGCACACCCTTTTCAACGGCCTTCAATCCATACTTCTCATTGTCGAACAGCAGTTGGGAGTGGAAAATAAGGTCGAAGAGACGATCTCAACTGTTTTCATGTTCTTCAAATAAAAAGCGGGCCGGCCTTTACGGCCAACCCGCTTTTGTACTTGCATAAAACATAGCCTATGGACGGCGGCCCGGTTTTGAATCTTCCACCGACCGTACCGGCGCGGAAGGGATACTCGACCCCGAACTTGGGAATCCGCCAGACGATCTTACGGGCTCAAAACCCGGATCAACATTGCGTCCCGGCTTAAAGGTAATGTCCCGTCCGGTCGACCCGCTGGAACCCTGCACCTCGGCAAATGGTGGGCGGACCTGCTCAATACCGCGGACAGGGCGACCCGGCTTCACTTCGCGAACGGGCTGCGTCTGGCCCGGCCCGGCACCAGGAGGCGGTGCATAGACTACGATCGGAAGATTGTAATACCCGATGTTGTTGCCAAAACCATATCCGTAGGGCGATCCCCAGCCATAACCGAACGGCAGGAAGCAGTGATAGCGTCGAAACGGATCATAAACCCACAGCCCGAACGAATTATACATGTTCCATTGATTACCCATGAAAGAACGCATCAACGCGGTTCTCATTGTATTTCGCTGGAGGCCCGCCGTCATTTTCGCCAGTTCCTTTGCCCGGCCCTTGCTCCAGAGCTCAAGATCATCCTTGTCGCCGCGGTCGAATTTGGCTACATCTAAACCATCTGAGGTGATCACTCCTTCTCGTCCCGATTTGACGATGGCCTCGTCGCTATCGCCGACCCGGGCCTTACCCTTCCAAACGGCGATCTTGCCCAAGCCGCCTTTTTCCACGTCGACCCGATAAATACCGGAGTCGATCAAGGTAAATTTCGTCTTTGGCGTGTTCACGGTAACCGCAAAGTCCTCGGTTGCAAAGACCTCAAAAATGGCGCTTCCCGAATCAAGTCTGATCTGCAGATCGTCAAGTGCGGTCGTCGTAAACTCAAACGCCGAACTGGAACCAAGACGCAGGTACGAGCCCGGATTCAACAGGATCTCGGCCTTGCCTTCGGCCCCGGTCGAAACCCGGTCACCGATGTCTAATTTGTCTCCCTTCAATAAATAGCCGCTTTTACCAACTTTGCGAACGACCCCAACGGCTCCTTCGACAAAATTGACCCCGCCGGCTTTCGCTGAGATCACGTACTTATCCCCGGCCGCAGCCACGATAGCATCGTTTTGGGCCGAAACGGCCGCGACAGACACTAGTGCCGTGATCGCTGCAATAAAGACTCGCGAAATGCAGTTTTTCATATTTGCTCCTCGGGAAGAGATAATTTCATTGTAATCGCTTTTTCCGCAAAAATCAACGTATTTACAGTATCGCCGCGACATTTAGCACAGCCCTCTTGCCATGAAAAAGGCGAACAACCTTTAGTTGAATGGCGCAATCAAACAGTTGTCCGAGGATTCGGATCGACGATATGGCAACCTTTAAGGATCCAAATCAGTGCTTTGCCCCTCTTGAAGTTATCGAGCGATTTTTAGAGATACGTGACGAGTTGGGATTTTCAGCCAACCTCTACCTTAGGCGCACGGATGAGTTGACCGACTTTCTTGATGCTTACGGATTCGACATTTACGCTTTTTCGACCGGAAACCAAAGGATAAACTACGGCGATTATACTGCGCCGGTCGTTCCCGGCGGCGACACAATGCACACTTCCATTAAGGCCCATTAAGGCTTTAAAGCAATTTTATTTCACAACTGAAAGAACGCGGAAGGTGATCTCGACAAAACGAGACGCCCTCCGCGTTTTTTCTTAAGGTCAAAAAAATCGGTCTCATTTTTCCCTTTTCCCCTTTTTTCACCTTTCTCCCGCTACACAGCTTTGACGATAAAGATCGTTCCATCGTCATCGAGAAACTTTCTTTCCGTAAAATCGGCAACGCCTTTGCGTATAAAATCGATCATTTCTTTCGCAGGCAGGTGAAGGCACTCGAGCACACGTTGAGCGAACCGGTCGGTGCCGTATTCCTCGTCCTGTTCGTTCGCCGCCTCGGTGATGCCGTCGGTGTAGAGGACCATTACCTGGCCTTTCTCAAAACGTATAAAGTGCTGATGGTAACGGGCGTCCGCAAACATCCCGAGGGGCGTATCGCCGTATTCGACGAACCTGTGCTCGCCGTCCGGCCTTATCAGAAGGGGAGGATTGTGGCCGGCGTTCGAAAAAACGAACGTCCGGTTGGTCGTGTCCAGAATGCCATAGATCGCGGTAACGAAGCGATTGTCCTCGATCGAATCCCAAAGCAGGTTATTTATCTTCGAAAGCAGAATGTGCGAGGCATAGCCCGTCTGGACACCGGCACGGATCGATGCCCGCAGAAATGCCATCAGCAGGGCGGCCGGAATTCCCTTGCCGACCGCATCCGCGACTGTGATTCCTATCTGATCGTCAAATATTTTTACCCAGTCGTAATAATCGCCTGAAACTTCTTCGGTCGGGAAAATATAGGCGCTGATCTCAAAATTATCGAATTCGGGGTCGTGGTCGGGCAAGAGCTCCAACTGGACCTCGCGGGCTATCTCAAGCTGGGCCTCGATCCGTTTTTTCTCGACGATCTGCTCGTAAAGGTGGTCCTTTTCGATAATGATCGCCACATGCGAGCTCAATAGCTGCAGAACCGACAAATCGTCCTCGGAATAAGCATTCAACTCGTCGCTTTCGAGGTCAAATGCACCGATCACTCGGTCATTTGAAATGATCGGGGCGACCATCTCCGACCGCGTCCTTTTGCGGGCCGCAAAATAGCGGCTGTCCTTGCTGACATCCGGCGAAAGGATCGGTTTCCCGGTTGCAGCGACGCTCCCGATAAACCCTTCACCCATCCGAAGGCGCGGTTCGACCAGCTCAAAACTGATCTCGTAGCCGCGAACAACCTTTGATTTGAAGACGTATGGGTCTCCCTCTTCCGAGCTTGTTTCGATAAGATAAATACCGGCCGCGTCGTACGGCAGCAGCGAACGGAGCGTGTCCATTACGAGGTTCAAAACCTCATCAAGATCGGCCGAGCGGCTTATCTTGTTCGTAATGTCCAGCAGAAGCCGCAGCTTATCTACGGTCGTCAGCAGCGGATCGGGCTTTGAATTTTGCGTGTTTGAGCTGTTCATTGCGCTTTAGGCCGAGAATAGATTCGTGCTGTAAAATTCCCACAGCCGCGACACTTTTAGGCGATACTCGATCAAGGCCTTGCTAACACCATAATGACGGGCCATCTCGGCAGCCGTTCGGCCGTTCTCAGCCATTTCTTTTATCCCGCGATATGGGACAAGGGCCGAAGCTCCGGTAGCGTAGGCCTCTTCTTCGATCGCTGCATTGTAGTCCCGGGCAGCTATATTCCCTTGTTTATCGCGTTTCTCGATGGCAAGCCGGCTTGGTTTATGTCCAAGGAAAACGTGACAGATCTCTTCCATCAGGGTCGCGCGGTGCCGATTCCTTCCATGGGTCGGATTGAGAATGATCAGTTTACTCCCGTCCGGCAGAATATGCGACGCGGCACCGCCCGACCAACTGTCTTTTCCTTTTCCAAGAAGGTGTTCTTTCGTTTCGTCGCTCAACTGCTCGACGTCGTCGAACGAAGCGACCAGGAGCCGTGCATAGCGGGCAAGCTCAAAGGGATCGAGCCGCTGATCGTCGCTGCGCAGGCCAGCAAATTCACGCAAGCCCTGCGCCCTGATCTCATAATGTCGGCCTTTCTGAGTTGGCGGAAGATTTTCGATATTCACGGGTGAAGATGAACCAGATGCCAATTGTGCAGTAGGAACCCGACTGACCGGGGTCGGGCAGAACTTCTTCGATCGCCACCGTTTCTCTCAGTTTCTTCTAGGTTTTTCTTCGTCCAAGGAACATACCAAGAAAAAAAAGCGGCACCATAATGACTTGCAGCAATGATAGTGCAAATATCATTTGCGAACTCGCCATCCGCTGAGAAATCGCTATCTCGAGAAATCTATCCGAACCACCATCTCCGAGGATCTCATCTGTCCTTACCTCGAAAAGGTAAATCCACAAAATGAATATGCCTGCTGATCCAAGTGCCGTACCAAGTGCTGCGAGCATAGAAATGACCGAAACAGCCCGATGTGCCTTCCAACGAATTAGGGCGATCACCGATCCGACCAGACAAACTAAAAGAAGAAGAATGATCAATGCCAGCGACAAAAAATCCAGTATTGTGAAACTCTTTGCTATCTGATAGATCATTTTGTGAGTTCCGGGTCACACTTCCTTATATTCCGAATCAACATCCTCGCTGGACAAGGCAACACGGTAGCCTTTTGACTGCTTTTGCTTGGTAATCAGCAGATCGTCCTTAGTTTTGAGCAGGTCGGCCCGGTTGTAAACGGAAAGTTCGAAATTATAGCCGTGTGTGATCGCATCTTTAGGGCACGCTTCGACGCAGTAGCCGCAAAAAATGCAGCGGCCGTAATCGATATTATAAACTTTGGCGTACCGCTCATCGCGGCCGATCCTTTCCTCGTACGGGCGCGGGTCGGTCTCGGCTTCGATGTAAATGCAATCAGAAGGGCAAGCCGCGGCGCACAGATAACAGGCGACACACTTCTCCTTGCCGGCCTCGTCCACATGAAGCAAATGCTGGCCGCGATAGCGCGGCTGCACCGTGATCGGCACATCCGGGTACTGGACCGTCCATTTTTCCCT
>JBGTJP010000069.1:0-4496 GCA_041745075.1 Pyrinomonadaceae bacterium
GATGCGGCCCATGCCGTAAAACGCCAGCGACAAGTGCGTCGCGGACGGCAGGCGGTTTCTTAAATGGAGCGCGAGGCAGTCGCTCGGGACAACATCGAACCCGACGCCCGGCATCAGCATTATCCCGGCTTCGTAGGCTTTTTCATCCGCCGCTGCGCATTCCTCAAAAACCGAGATCTCACCGGTGATGTCGGTGTAATGCTTCCGGTTCCTCAAACAAGCACTGACCATCGGCCGCGAGGTGATCGAGAAAGGCCCGGCACAATGCAGTACCATGTCAACTTCCTGCAAAGCCGCGTCAACCTTATCCCGCTCATCAAGCGAAAAAATGCGATGCTCAAGCCCGTGCCTGGCCGCCAACTCCCCAACCGCCGCTTCATTCCGCCCCGCCAATACTGGCCGCATCCCACGCTCAACCGCAAAGCGAGTGATCAGTTCACCGGTGTAACCGTTTGCTCCGTAGATAAGAAAATTATGCATAAGCTACCCGCGGCATCTCGTCCCAGGTTTGTCCTTCAAGCAGTCGTCCCGTTTTCTTTTTGTTAAATCCGCCCCATTGCTTGAAGAAAAATGGAACGTCCGAATCCTGACACTGTTTGCGTATCTCAAGAACCCATTCTTCCTTTATCGGTCGAAATCCGTAGCCGCTCTCACCGCCAACAATTGCCCAATCTATGGATTCCAGGTTCAGCGATCTGAGCGGTCCGAGCAACGGCTCCAGCGAAAGAAACTTTACCTTCGCATTGGTTTTTCGGAGGTCGTCAATGCGATGAACATATTTCTGACTCTCAACTGAAACGCCCATCCAGATGTTCGCCGACCACGACAATTCCGCCTCGATCTCGGCAAGCCTGTCCGCCCTTTTGGTCAGTACCTGAAAGCGATGCCAATGGGCACGATTCATCACGTCGAAGACCTGTTGAATATACTCAAGCGGAACCTCAGTATGAAAAAGGTCGCTCATCGAGTTTACAAAGATCGTCTGAGGCCGTTTCCACCGCAGCGGAAGCTCGAGCATTTGCGGCTGCAGTGTCAGCTTAAAACCGTTCCTGTAATTCGCCTGTCCCATAGCCTTCAGCCGCTTCGATAAACGCTCGGCATAACAATTCTTACAGCCGGGACTGATCTTCTTGCAGCCGGTAACAGGATTCCAGGTTGATTCTGTCCATTCGATCTTTGACTGTGCCATAAACGTTTTCTAGGAAACTACGGAAACCGAACAATTATTTTTGGCCCGACGGTAACTCGCCCACCTCGCTGAGGACGTTCGTGTGCCGGAGGATCAACAACTACTCTACCAGCGAGTTCCAGTTCTCGAACGGCGTCTTGATAATTGGATAAAGTGAACCTACTCGTCGGCCCATGAGTGAAGTAAATCTGCTCAAAGCTAATCGAAACGCGGGCAAAGTGCCTCAACAAATCGGTGGTGAGATCCTGCATTCCCTCACCAACGTCAAATAATGTTGGAGCGGGCGTTAGTCTATAACTGGGAACTCCTTGGTTGAAGCTTGCACTTCGTCGGGCCATGACCTCTTTCATTTTGTTGAAACCGGCAGGGTGCTTTGAGGTGAAAATAAGGAAATGGCTAGTACGATTGCCATCATTTTTTGTAAAGCAGTATTCCATCGTGTACGCTCCGCCCATTTGCGCAAGAGCTTCTCTCAAACTTTGAATAATAAGGTCTTGACGATCTACCTTACCTTTTCCCTCAAGGTCCGCGCGGAGTTTTGCGGCACGGCCGGCACCGAAGAACTCGCTCATATTCCGCGCCATTACGGGATTCTGCAGGTGTTGATTGATTCGATTGTAGTTAAAGAAGAAAATACAATCGTTCCCCCAACCGCTTAACGTGTGCTGTACCAATCTTAATGATAAACCCTTATAACCGCACGGGTCGAGAAAGTAGAGAGACGGAAAGTCTATTTTTGCCTTCAGCCAACTAACAATTCCATCATCGACCTCAAAATTTTCAACCACGGGTTCGAACCGCAGTACTTCGACATCTTGCAAGTCAGCAATCTCATTTCTGAGGCTGGCATAGTTCTCCTTCTCAAGATCGTTGAAAAACGTTGCGAGGGTACGGCTGAACTCTGGATGCTGTATTGCCGTTTCAAGTATTACAAGCGGAGTCGACTTAGTATTGCTCTGCCGATAACGTCCTGGGCCCGCAAAGAGATCTACATAACCTATCTTATAATCCCCGCGCTTGCCGAGGTGTTTTCCGATGATGTTCGACCAAATCCAAAAGTATTCATGGACAATCTCTGTCTTGATTCGCGAAGCCTCGCTTTGTTCATTGAAAAAGTTCTCGGTGGCACGATTCATCTGCAACGCCCTCTCACAGGATGCTGTTTCAAGTGTAACACATTCTGTCGCGACTCAGCCTTTCGAATACGTGCTTCCTTTGCAGACGGATAAGAAAAGACGTGATGCCACCTCCTGAGTGTCCTTTAGTCGACGCAGAAACTCCCGCCGACCGATCTCTCTCGCCCCCAGCACTCCCATATGCGGCGTCATTACCTGGCAATCGAGCCATGTGGAACCTCGTTCCTTGAGGTCATCAATTAAAACAAGCAGGGCGAGTTTTGAGGCGTTCGGGACGAGGTGGAACATTGATTCGCCGCAGAAGACGCCGCCTGCGTCGATGCCGTATAAACCGCCGACGAGTTTGCCGTCCGTGTCCCATGCCTCGACGCTGTGGGCCATTCCCTCCCGGTGAAGTTCGCAGTAAACACGAATAAAATCACCGGTTATCCACGTGCCGCCCTGGTCCGGACGGGCGACGGTTGCACACGCCCGCATCACGGCCTCGAAATCGCGGTCAATTGTAAAAGTATAGGGAGCCTGCCGCCGAACCTTTGCCAGGCTGCGCGAAATATGCAGGTGGTCGAATTCGAGAATCGCCCGCCGTTCCGGACAATACCACGGCAGTGGAACGCCCCGCATATACCACGGGAAAATGCCTTTGCGATAGGCCTCGGCAACCGTCTCGACGGTCAGCGGCGTGCCGAAAGCAACGACATCGGCCGCGTGATAGAAATATTCGCCGACCCGCACCCATTCGGGAAAATCGTACTCCAGCGGGTCGGGAAAGTGCATCGGCGAAATTTGCGGGAACAAATTCCTGGTCATGGTGTGTAACCACAATATCAGAGGAAGCAAAAGATGAAAATCAAAGAAATACTGATCGAAAGTTTCAAAAGCCAGTTCTTCAACCTTCTGGCGATCGCGAATCTTGTGTTGATCGCCATCACGTTCGGCGGCCCGTTTCCTTTCTTGACGTCCAAGGGCTTCTTGACGGCACTGCTCAATTTGCCGGCCATTACTGTCTCTCGAGTATTAGCGGGACCGCTAAAACACAATTTCGCGCTCGTCCCTCCTCTCGTTTACCTCCAATGGATCCTTATCGGGGCCTTTGCCAAATTTGTCGCCTCGCATTTTCGTTCGACAAACATTTGAAAAACTCTTGTCTTCTTTGCGTCCTTCGCGGTCTCTGCGTTAGAAAAAACCATTTAACGCAGAGAGCCCGCGAAGGACGCAAAGGAACAAACGATCAAACCATCTGCAATTTCCACTTCCCGCGTTTGAAGAGCAGGGCCGACGAAACGGCAAGCAGCGAGAATGCGATGGTGATCGCCCAGAAAACGCCCCGCGGGCCTAAGTCGAATTTATACGCCAGCACGTATGCAAGCGGTATCTCAAACAGCCAGAACACCAAAAAGTTAAGCCAGGTCGGCGTTACCGTATCTCCTGCACCGTTGAACGAACTTTCCATCACCATCCCAAGCCCGTAAAACGCATATCCGTAGCCGACTATGCGAAGACAATCGGTGCCGTAACGTGCGATGTCCGGGTCGGCCGTAAATATCGAGATGACCATGCCCGGAAACAGCACGAAAAACAATCCGGCCAAACCGAGCAGGCCCGCGTTCAAGAATCCGGCGGTCCAAACGGACCTTTCGGCGCGATCCGGCTTACCGGCACCGAGGTTCTGCCCAACAAGCGTTGCCGCCGCGTTTGCCAGCCCAACCGCCGGCAGAATTACAAACACAATAACGCGCAGCCCGATCTGGTACCCGGCAAGTGCAACGGTCCCGAACCCGGCGATTATCATCACAAGACCCGTCCAACTCGCGGTCGCGATCAGGAACTGAAGGACCGCCGTGGCTGAAAGCCGCACAAGGCTCCAAAGCAGTTTCGGATCGAACTTCCAGTGCCGCCGGCGGATCTCGATGCGGCCGCCGTTGCTCCGTGCGAACAAAGCCCATGAAGCATAAATTACGCCCGTGCCGCGGCCGATCACGGTCGCCACAGCAGCACCCGTCACACCAAGTTCCGGAAAGAAACCGACGCCAAAAATGAACATTGGATCAAGAATTATGTTCAACCCGTTTGCGATGATAAGCACCCGCAAAGCGATAGCCGCGTCGCCCGCTCCGCGAAAGATCGCATTCAGCAAAAACAGAAATACGATCACCGCATTCGAACCGAACATG
>JBGTJP010000070.1:0-12131 GCA_041745075.1 Pyrinomonadaceae bacterium
CTCATCAGAATCAGAAGTCAGCCTGCGCGTATCAAATGTTACCAAAAAGTTCGGTGACTTTACCGCTGTCGAAGACCTCAGCTTTGAGGTCCGCGCCGGGCGTGTTTTTGGCTTTTTGGGCCCCAACGGAGCGGGAAAGACCACCACGATAAGGATGATCGTCGGCATTACAGCACCGGACAGAGGCTCGATCGAACTATTCGGCGAGCACATCTCGCCGGTCGTTCAAAACCGGATCGGATATTTGCCAGAGGAACGCGGTCTTTACAAAAAGATGAAGGTCGTCGATCAGCTAAGATATTTTGCCGCGTTGAAGGGCGTTTCAGGAGCCGAAGCAGAGAAACGGATCGATTTTTGGCTTGAGCGGATGGGCCTGGCCGAGTGGAAAAAGAAGAAAACGACCGATCTTTCAAAGGGGATGCAGCAAAAGATCCAGTTCATTTCGACCGTGCTGCACGAACCGGACCTGCTCATCCTGGACGAGCCCTTCTCGGGCCTCGACCCGGTAAATGTCGAATTTATGATCGATGTTCTCTCTGAGTTTCGAACAAGAGAAAAGACCGTTATTTTTTCGACCCATCTAATGTCAACGGCCGAGCGTTTATGCCACGACATTATGCTAATGAACAAAGCCAGGAAAGTTGTTGGGGGAAGCCTTAGGGAAGTGAAGGAAAGCTATGGTACCAATCTGATAGCGTTTCGCGGAAGCGAGGCCGAACAGATCTTTAGTGACCGAAGTCTGATCGACAAGGTCATTTCTCACGCCGATGAACAGGAATTGCATTTGGCGAAGGGAGTGACATCGCAGCAATTGCTGAAAAGGCTTATCGAAACCGGTGCGGTGATCTCAAAATTCGAAGTGACTGAACCGAGTCTGAACGATATTTTTATTGAGAAAGTCGGCGGACATTTAGCCGCAAGCCCGGCTGGGGAACCTTCGTCCCACAAACTTTAGTTTGTGGGGCACGACAAACTGAAGTTTGTCGGACAATTAACCGATGAGAAAATTCCTTGCGGTCGTAAAACACGAATATAAAAAGGTCGTTCTGAAGTGGTCCTTTTTGATCGGCACGCTGCTTCTGCCGGTGCTTGCGGCGTGTTTTGCTTTTGTTCCCCTTTTGATCTTTTCGTTAAAGGGCGAACCGACCCGGATCGCGATCGCCGATCCGACCGGAAAGATCGTGCCGCGGCTGGAAAAAAATCTTTCGGCCGACCGAATGGTCGAGAAGGCAAAAAAGGCTGCAAAAGATTCGATCAAGATCGATGCTTCGCAGGAAGAAAAGATGCGCAGCAACGCGGCCCAGTTCATGCAGGCTTTCAAACTCGTCGCCTACGATACGGGCGGAAAGTCACCTGACGGGCTTCGATCCGACCTGATCGCCAAGATCCTGAATGGCGAGATTGATGCGTATCTTATCGTTCCGGAGAATTTTGATCCCGCCGCCACCTTTGAGTTCCGTTCGCGAAAGGCGTCGGATTTCATTTCGAATGACACGTTCAAGGATGCGTTAAACGATGCGGTCCGCTCACAGCGTTTGGCCGACGCAAACATTAGCGAGGAAAAACTGTCCGAATTGAGCGCTCCGATAAAACTCGATGGGAAGGGTTTGGATGAGGCGGGCGGTGAAAAGAACAGTGACGGTGTCCTTGCCGCCTCATTCGTGATCGGCCTGATGATCTACATCACCCTTGCCATTTACGGGCAGGCAATCCTCGGTGCCGTCGTCGAGGAGAAGGAAACCCGCATTGCTGAGATACTCTTCTCGTCGGCAAGGCCGTTCGTGCTGATGCTGGGAAAGCTTGTCGGTGTGGGATTAGCAGGTCTGACGCAGCTCGGGATATGGGTAGGGAGTGCTGCCGTTCTATTGGGATTTCTCTCGCTTCAGGCCGACCTGCAGCCGATCCTGGCGTCGGTGCCGGCTATCACGCCTCTGATGATCGTCTATTTTTTGATCTTTTTTCTTCTTGGATTTTTCATCTACGCCTCTATCTTTGCGTTGATCGGTTCGATGGTCACGACGGTACAGGAAGGCGGCCAGTTCGCGTTTCCTCCTATTATGATCATGCTCGGCGCGTTCTATTTTTGCTTTGCGGTGATCCGCGATCCAAACTCGTCGCTTTCATTTTGGGTCACGATCGCTCCGTTTCTTGCCCCGATCACAATGCCTGTCAGGATCTTGGCGGAAACCCCTCCGTTCTGGCAGATCGCGCTTTCGATCGCTGTAAACGGCGCGGCTATCGCTGGCCTGGTCTGGGTCGCATCGCGTGTTTACCGCGTCGGAATGTTGATGTACGGCAAGCGTGCGACCATCCCTGAAGTTTGGAAGTGGATCAGACAGGCGTGATGGAGCCAAGTTGATGAAAATTTTGTGCAAAAAACCCGTTCATACCCGTTCTAACGTCATCGGGAGAAATTTATGAAAAAGCATGCGACAGGTTTTATCTTTTTTGTTCTGATCTTTTTACTCTTTGCGGTCGGTTATGCGGTCTTTCGAACCTATCCGATCCCTGAGATCGAAGTCGTGGATAACCTTGAACCGACAGCGGGAAAAGATGTTTGTTTCCCCAAAAAGTTAAGGGACGCCGAGGTCAGCATTGTCCAGGCTGTGGCCGATCCGACAAACAGGACAATTGTCCTCGACCTATTGATAAATGAAAACAGGAACGATGGGCCGGTTTGCCCCACGGCAGCATTTTCGTTCTATCGGGTCGATGGTAACGGAGCAACGCTTCTTCGGTCCGAGGAACGGGAGATCATACCGGTCGAGGGAGCCGACGGAACTTCGAGGGGCGTTGTCAGAACCACATTTGACTGGCTTGGAGATCTACGCAAGGTCGATAATCTCTACGTAACCATACGTGCCGTTCGGTCAGATCGCGAAGGCCGCCAGGTTATACCTTTCTCCAGAGACAATGCGACGCCCGTTCTGTTGATCGCGAAGAATAAGTCTTAGCCTGGCTCTCCATTTTGGAGATCAAGTTTGGCTCCTGTGTTTTCCTTTGCGGTTTCTCCGCGTTCTTTTGCGGTTTTGCGTTAAAAATACCCTGTCGTACGCAAAGCCCGCCAGGAACGCAAAGTAAGAAGCAAAGTGAAGAAGAGTAAGTAAGAGCCGGAAGCCGGCGAAATATTCTGCAAGTCCTTGACGCTTGTTCGTTCTGTCCGCATAGACAGTTGGAACAAGCGGTAAAAGACTTGCATTTTATATTTCAGGAGCATATTTATGAAACACGAAAAGATCTTCTCTTCCCGTTGGATATTGGTTTGTTTGGTCCTATTCAGCCTGATTTTTTCAGCCTGTGGCGGAGCGTCCGAAAGCAGTAACAGTGGCACCGCAACCTCGGATAAGTCGGTGACCGAGCGTACGCAGCCGATATCCACAAACGCCGCAAACACCGCCGCCAACGCAGTGGGTTCTTCAACTGACAGCTTTGCCGATTCTGAATCCCCATCGGGCGAAAGATACGCCGAGATCACTGAAAACCCCTTTCTCGAAGCATCACGTGCCCCGCTTTCCACTTTCTCGATCGACGTTGACACGGCCTCATATGCGAACGTCCGCCGCTTTTTAAGCGACGGCCAGTTGCCGCCAAAGGACGCGGTCCGCATCGAAGAAATGATCAATTATTTTGAATACGACTACCCGCAGCCGGTTGGCAATGTTCCGTTCTCGGTCACGACCGAAACAGCAGCGTGCCCCTGGAACACGAAACACAAACTTGTTCAGATCGGGCTTCAAGGCAAAAAGGTATCGCTCGACAATACGCCCGCCGCTAATCTCGTTTTTCTCCTCGACGTGTCGGGTTCGATGAACTCGCCGGACAAACTGCCGCTTCTCAAGGAAAGCCTGCGGTTGATGGTGAACCAGCTCAAACCGCAGGACCGCGTTGCGATCGCCGTCTATGCCGGATCGAGCGGAACGGTGCTTCCGTCAACACCAGCGGGCAGCAAAGGTGAAATTATTGCTGCCCTCGACCGGCTCGAAGCCGGCGGCTCGACAAACGGCGGGCAAGGAATTCAGCTTGCTTATAGCCTCGCCGAAAATAACTTTGTACGCGGCGGAAACAACCGCGTCATCCTCGCGACCGACGGTGATTTCAATGTTGGTTTAACCAGCGACGACGAGCTTGTCCGCCTGATCGAACAGAAACGAAAGAGCGGGATTTTCCTATCGGTCCTTGGTTTCGGAAGAGGAAACTTAAACGACTCAATGATGGAAAAACTGGCCGATAAAGGCAACGGCAACTACGCCTATATCGACACCCGCGACGAGGCCCGAAAAGCCTTAGGCGAACAGGTCGCGGGCACTTTGTACACAATTGCCAAGGACGTAAAGATCCAGGTCGAGTTCAACCCGGCACTGGTCGCCGGATACCGGCTGATCGGATACGAGAACCGGCTTCTTGCAAACCGCGATTTCTTTGACGACCGTAAAGACGCAGGCGAGATCGGCGCGGGCCATTCTGTTACCGCACTTTACGAAGTCGTCCCGGCAGGCCAAAAAATAGAGAACGACGGCATCGAACTGAAATATTCGCAAATTCAGCCAAGCGGTGGCCGCTTCGGAAGCGAGCTTATGACCGTCAAGCTAAGATATAAGGAACCCGACGGATCAACGAGCAAACTTTTAACGACCGGTGTTCTGAACTCGGACAAAACCGCGGCCGCGGCATCGGACAATCTGCGTTTTGCATCAGCCGTGGCTCAGTTCGGCCTGATCCTCCGTGATTCGAAATACAAACAAGACGCGAGCTTTGGAAACGCAAGGTCGCTGATCGAAAGTTCTTTGCAGAGTGATCTGAAAGGCTATCGGAATGAGATGCTTGGCCTTCTCGACCGGGCGAAAAGGTTGAAAGGTTAGGCCGGATCACCCGCCGTGTTGATCGACGATCGCCAGAAGGTCCACGATCAACTGGTCGTGCTCAAAAGGTTTAGTGGAATATTTGTCAAAACCAAGTTCGAGCGCTTTTTCACGGCTTTCAACCGATGTGAAGGCGCTCAGAGCGATCGCCGGAATTCCGCCGCCTTTATCCGCCGGCAGAGCCCTTACCTGTCGGATCAGTGAATAGCCATCTTCGTCCGGCATTCCGAGATCGGAGATTATCACGTTGGGCAAGATCGCGGCTTCGTCAAACGCGGCTATCGCAGCCCGCACGGCGTCAAAACTCCTGACTATGGCTCCGTTCTGGCCCAGGAACAGCTCAAGCACTTCACGCGAATCGGCATCATCCTCAACGATAAAAATGCTAAGGCCGTCCAGCGGCCGCTCTTTCTGCACCGGAGCAGGTTGCTCCGGCAGGCTGATCACCGCCCCTTTTGTAAAAGGAAGAGTCACCGTAAATTTCGATCCCTTGCCGACGCCTTCGCTTTCCGCCTGGACCACGCCGCCGTGTTTGGTCACAAGTATCTTAACGATCGAAAGCCCGAGTCCAAGACCGACATTTGTTTTTGCCTGATCGATGTCACCTTGCGAAAATTGTTTGAAGATCTGCGGCAATGCCACCGGATCGATGCCATATCCCGAATCCGTTATTTCGACCTTTACCGAATCGGCCGATGTGGATATATCGACCAATATCTTGCCGCCATCGGGGGTAAATTTGATCGCGTTCGAGATCAGATTGCCGAAAACCTGCTGAAGGCGGTTTGAATCGCCGACAAGCTGAATGTTGTCGCTGGTTGAACGAAACTGAAGATCAATGCTTTTTGACTCAGCCGTTGGCCGTTGGGCCTCGACCGAGTTGAAAACAATGTCATGTAGATCGGTCGGACGGTACTCGAGCCGGAGTTTTCCCGATGCAACCCTGGCCGAATCGACCAGATCGTTGATCAGTTTGGTTTGGAACCGCGCACTCCTTTCAATCGTTTCAAGCGCGTTACGACGCATTTCTTCGTCCAGGTCTTTCGATAAGAGTATCTTTGCCCAGCCCAATATCGCATTCAGGGGCGAACGAAGTTCATGGGAAACGAACGCCAGAAAAAAATCCTTTGACCTGTTTGCCTCGACCGCCTCTTCGCGCGCCTTTCGCTCAAGCTCGTGCACCTTTGCTATTTCATCCGCCGCGTTTTTTTGCTCGGTTATCTTCTGAACAGCGCCCGTCATTCGGTTAGGTTTTCCGTGTTCGTCCAGAAACGACCTGCCTTCGGCGCACAGCCACTCGATCGAACCGTCCGGATGAACGACGCGAAATTGTTCCTCGTACCTGGTGCCTTCAAGCCGCGACGTTTTCAGAAAACCATCGACAAAATCACGGTCCGCGGGATAGATAGCCTCGCGGTATTCGTCATACACGAATGACTTGTAGGCCGACAGCCCGAACAGCTCGTTACAGCTCGGGTTCGCGTGTATTCGGTTTTCGTTATAATCCCAAAACCACAAGCCGATCTCGGCGTTTTCAGCGGCAAAAAGAAGCTGCTCACTAGCCCCCTTTAGCTGCTCGGCCTGACGTTTTCTCTCGGAAACCGATTGGCCAGAGATAAACACCTCGCCGTTGCCGTCTGCGTGCTCCAGCGGCTGAACGAAAACCTCCATCGCCATCTTTTCATCGGCGCTTACCCTGAAGCCGATCGTTAATTTTGAGCTTACGCCAGCGGCGGCATTTGAGATCGCCTTTTCGATCAGGCGTGCGTTCGTTTCGGACGACTGCCAAAATACCGTTTCCGAAAATACATGGCCGAGAAGAAGGTCGGGATTTGTATTGGTGGATTTAAAGATGCGTCCGGCAAGACTTTTTACGCGGCCGTCACTGCCCAGCGTGCCGAAAAAATCAAAAACGTTCTCGAAAACTGACAGGCTTTCCATCGAGAAGCCCGGCATATCGGCGAGTAAAGCTGGGGCGTTTTTGGCGTCCATAAATGCCGTTAGATCGTGAAAGTCGCAAGGCCCGTTTTGCGAACGCCGGGACCAAGAAAAAGACCTCGACGCGATTTAGCGCGTGTCGAGGTCTAGTTTACCAAAATAAGATTAAGAATGCGCAAAGGCGCCAGCGCGCGGTTTCTAGACCGTACGTCGGCCGGTTAAAAGACGAACCACAAAAAGCACTGCTGCAACCACTAGAAGAATCCAAAGCATGCCGCCTAGGCTTTGCCCCGATACCATTCCCAATAGCCAAAGCACTAGCAAAATAATTATTATAGTTTCTAACATTTATTACTCCCCCCTATTTGTTCGATTATGAAAATAAGATTCCTCGCAATTATGTTCCTTCAAACCGCGTGCCATCTCTCAGTTAGACCTGTAAGCTATGCATTCTCTTATCTTTAAGGATGTTTTCATCAAAGAAATCGTGTTGAGAAAATGTATTGAAACCGAACGCTCGAGAGTATCTAACTGACCAACCAGAAGTAAAAGCACTACACCTAGCCAGCACCCTAAAGAGGAGTTGGTCCGCTATCATTATTGTTTACAGTACTTTACGCAACCTCTCATTTGATGGCACGAACGTTGCGTCTTATAGATGTGAAGAAGCGGTGCCGACAGTTCAAGTGGTATCTTTGTCCAACAGATTCGTGTCAACGCCTTTTTCTTTAAATTTAGTTAAAGGACGTCCCCCAAAACCGTCCGCATTTGATACAATGATCGAGACCCCTCAAGAGAAGACGAACACAATGGCAAATAGAGCCCTGATTATCGATGACGACAAACTAGCTTTGGATCTGCTGGCCTTTCACCTGACGTCGGAAGATTTTTCCGTTGACAGCGCCGAGAGTGGAACCAAAGGGCTTGAGTTGGCGAAATCGAATGAATACGACGTTATCCTTACGGACCTTAATCTTCCGGATATCAATGGTATCGAGATGGTCCGCAAATCGAAGGGGATTTCGCCTGCGACCGAGATAATTGTAGTTACCGGAGAGGACTCCGCCGAAAAGGCGATCGAGGCGACTCGCGTCGGGGCGTTCGGCTACATCGTTAAGGACGGTAACTATCAGGGCCTGATGGTTGACGTGCGCAACGCGGTCGAGAGAAAGCAGCAAACTTTGATCAATTCGCGGCAGGCAAGAGAGATCGAAGAACTTCGCGGACGATTGACCAGCCGCACCTCTTACGAGGGTGTTATCGGCGGGGCACGTTCGATGCAGAACATATACGAGATCATTGAAAACGTAGCCGAATCTGACGCGAATATCCTGATCCTTGGCGAGTCCGGCACCGGTAAAGAGGTCATTGCGAACGCGGTTCATTATAAGAGTCACCGATCGGGCAAGCCGTTCGTAAAAGTGAATTGCTCTGCGTTGCCGAAAGACCTGATCGAATCGCAGCTTTTCGGCCACATCAAAGGTTCGTTTACGGGAGCCAACAGTGATAAGGTCGGCTTTATTGGACAGGCTTCCGGCGGTAGTCTGCTGCTCGATGAGATAGGCGAGATGCCGATCGACCTTCAGCCGAAATTGCTGCGCGTTTTGCAGGAGAAGGTTTTTTACCGCGTCGGCAGTGATAAACCGCAGGAGGCCGATTTTCGCCTTATATGCTCCACTAATCGAATTCCGTTCGAGGCAATTCAGGACGGGAATCTCCGCGAAGACCTTTACTACCGCGTAAACACCATCGAGATCAAGATACCGCCGCTTCGCGAGCGGATGGAAGACGTACCGATGCTTGCCGAACACTTTCTGGACGTTTACGCCGAAAAATATAATCGCGATAAGATCAAATTTTCACGGTCCGCCTATAATCAGCTTCTGAATTACACCTGGCGCGGTAATGTGCGTGAGCTTCAGCACGTGATCGAGCGGGCGATCCTGTTGAGTAAATCGGATACCATTGAGACGCTCGATATACGTTTCGATCCTTCAGCCGAGCCGATGGAGATCTCAGTTCCCGGCGACGCGGGGGATGAAAGGACGGCGACGAATTTTGCGGTCCCGCACCAGAATGGCCTTAGTGTGAAGCCGGGGCTGGAGGGCGACGCATTGTTTGAGGAAGTAGGCAAATTCGTGGTTGACAACCTGGAAGAACCGAACGGAGATTCGGGGCAGAACGATGTGTTCAACGGCCTCGAGAGCGGTATCGTCCTGGCGGCGTTGCGACGAACCCGAGGTAATAAACAGGCGGCGGCAAATCTGTTGGGTTTATACAGGCCCCGACTTTACGGTATGATCAAGCGGCACAATTTGGAAGAGCGGGTCTAACCGAATTTATTAAGACGAATAAGGCCGGACTTTGTGAGTCCGGCCTTTTATTATACTTACCTAGCCGGCGCCGGCGCGGTTATTTCGACATCGACTTGCTGCTTTCGGTTGCCGCTGAGAAATCCAGAGTAATACAGTGCACCGACGATCATTGCAACGATGATTATCGTCGCCAAGGCCCAAATAAAATTACTTCCTGTTCCGTTTTCTTCTGACATTTTTATTCTCCCTATGTTTTAAGATCAGTACTTCACTTGTCGGCATGCAATCATCGTGCCGCTAGGGTCACGACCGTCCCGTCGCTACCCCAATGCTTGTATTAACTGTTCAAAGGGTGTACAAGGAACATATTAGAACTAATCGAAGAATGTTTCAAAAAGGAGGACGTATATGATCGGTCAGCTAATTGGTGGTTTAATTGTGGGTGTTCTCGCCCGGTTGCTTTTACCTGGTAAAGAAGCCTTTCCGGATGGGCCGCTCGGTTGGATACTAACGGCAGTCCTGGGCATTTTAGGAGCATTTGTCGGCGGGTTTATCGCTCGAAGTTTATGGGCCGGCGAAAATTATGTGACCGGCTGGATCATGTCGATAATCGGCGCGATCATCCTGCTACTGCTTGTTCGGCTTGTAATGGGCACAAGAACTTCGGCCTGATCGAAGGCGATGACCAACTAATAAAGCCCGCTGTCTTATGCGGGCTTTACTATTTGATCGAGATGGGTCACTAGCACCCCGAATGTCCGCAATCGCATGCTATTTCGACCAGGTCCTGGTCGGCCGCCTCTTTGCAATGATCGCTGCAGTATTTGACGTCGCCTGTTACGCGACAACTGCATATTTCATGTCCGCATTTACCTTCGTCTGCCATATATTTTCCCTCCCTGGTTTTTGATAATGGATGGCCCGGTCAACACGGCCGGGGCCAAAGCCAAATCCGATGATATATCAGCACCCCGCCCGCGAACAAACCTGCTTATCTTCAATTTTAAAATAGTGATCACCACGATTTCTGCGGAATAACATCCCGATTAGTCGTTTCTGAAAGGAAAATTCAACAATATTCCATGCCTCTGGGTATGGATGCAAAGGGGACGGCTGGTTATTTGAAGAGAAGCGATCAGCCGTTCTCTTGCGCTAGTCCTCCGCGGATGCCGCATGACGGTCGAACTTACCCTCGATCCGCCGGTCGGGCACAAGCCAAATAACAGCGACCGTCACATAAAGAATGTCCGCTATCCATTGGTTCACAAAGGCCAAAGGTATAGCAATGACATAAAGCACCATCGAGATCTTGCCTTTGATGTCGCTGCCCACTGCTGCTTTTAGTACCGAATTTTCATCCTTTTCGTGCCTGACAATAACCGTCTGAAGGATCGTATAAGCTATCGCTGCGCACAAAAGAACAACGCCGTAAACCGCCGTCGGCAAGGGCGCAAAATGGTTCTCGCCCATCCACCCCGTAACAAACGGTATAAGCGAAAGCCAGAAAAGCAGATGCAAATTCGCCCAAAGAATTTTACCGTTCACACGCCGCGTTGCCTGCAGCATATGGTGATGATTGTTCCAGTAAATGCCAAGATAAATAAAACTCAGCACATACGAAAGAAAAACCGGCGTAAGCGGTGTTAAGGCGGCAAGATCGGCAGCGTGCGGGACCTTGAGTCAAGTACCATGATCGTCATGATAATGGCGAGTACCGCATCGCTGAAGGCCTCCATTCGGGTCTTGTTCATTTGAATCTCTCTATTCCGCCAGGGTCATTCTTATCAGGCCGTCAAATTGGACATTGTATGCAACGCCCTTTACCGGAACCGCCATTTCTTCATCGGTGGTCCCGTTCGAATTTGCTATTCCGACGCTGGCGAAATAGCAGGACGCCCCGTGTTCGCCGGCGTGTTTGACCAGCGCATCAAACGCATCCTGGCGCTCGTCAAAGCGGCCTCGCCCGGGATAGATACCGGTGCGGACGACAAAAAAAGCCAGCTCGCCATCCTTTTCGGCGACGATCTGCGGCTCGGTGCCGAGATCCGACCCGGCGTCCGCCGACTGAACGATCCAGCCGTCTTTCTCAAGCTGCTTGAATACTATTTCGACCCCGAACGCATGGATCTCGTCCGGGGTCATTAACACCTGATCGGTCATCGGTTACATGGTAACGGGCAAGGCCGGTTTGAGCAAGATAGGTAGAGGCCGCACGCCTATGACGCGTCACCGCGGAACGGTGATATATTACTCGAATGACTTTTCAATCGGCTGGCAAACAAGATCACGCGATCGATATTTCGGCTATCGAAGCGGCCCGCGATCTGATCGCTCCGTACGTGCGCCGCACGCCTCTGGAACGAAGCGAGTCCCTGAGCCGTTACCTGGGCACGAACGTCTTTGTTAAATACGAGCTATTTCAGAGAACAGGTGCATTCAAGGTCCGCGGGGCTTTTAACCGGCTGCTGAATATGTCCGAAGACGAACGAGCCTGTGGCGTCGTCGCGGTGAGCGGCGGCAATCACGCCCAGGCCGTTGCGTATGCCGCCAGCTTTTTAAACATGAACGCTGTAATTCTAATGGCAGAGGCGACACCGCGGGTTTATGTAGACGCGACACGTGGATACGGGGCAACGGTCGATCTGCGGCCAACCATTGCCGACGCCTTTGCCGCCGTCGAAAACTATCGTGCAAAGGGCATGGTCTTTGTCCACCCGTTCGACGATCCTCTGGTAATGGCCGGGCAGGGAACAGTAGGTCTTGAGATAATTGAAGATCTGCCTGATGCGACCGATGTGATCGTCAGTATCGGCGGTGGCGGGCTTGCCGGTGGAGTGGCAACCGCCCTCAAGGCCGCAAACAGCGCCGTCCGCATATGGGGCGTTGAGACCGAAGGTGCCGACGCGATGGCGCAAGCGATCGACGCGGGCCGGCCGGTTGAACTGCCCGCCATCACATCCATCGCAAAAACGCTCGGCGCTCCGTCGGTTTCCGAAACGACGCTGGCGATCGCACAGCG
>JBGTJP010000071.1:0-37530 GCA_041745075.1 Pyrinomonadaceae bacterium
TAAAGACGATTTCAACCAGCTATTGACCACCGTTGACAAGTTAGCGGGTCAGGTAAAGACGTATAACGAGGAGCGAAATGTCGAAGGATCCAGGCTTGAGCGGATCGAAACATGGATCAAGAAAGCCGCCGTAGCGATAAATATCCCAATCAAATTTTAGAGAGGAAGATATGAGTAAAATAACATACGAACCTATTAGCCAGGACTTTCCGTTTACAAACGATGATCTACGAAATCTCTATGTAAAATTGGCCCCTTTGTTCGATAAGGACAAGGAGCCGGTAAAGGTTATTCAAATCGAAAACAGATAAGAGTAAGGGTAAGTTTTCCCCAATACCCCCTCAATTACACGGACGGAATAGCTTTTTCATTACTTAATAAAAAGAAGCGACAGTTCCCTGTCGCTTTTTTGTTTGCCCCGCTACCCTGTTGAGGTTGCGTGGCTTTTTGTTAATGGCGGATCGTACTCGTTTGCGAATTCATCCGGTCTGTCGCATTCGAGCATATGTCCGAAGAGAAGATTGCTGAGACGGTTTAGTTTGGATTCGAGTTCTTTGAACTCTTTCTTCGAGACCCAAGAATCATCACCGGGACCGGTGACGGCTTTCTTTTCTTCTGTCGGTCCTATCTTTTTTTCGTTGCTCTCGCGTTCGCTCTCGACTTCCGCTTTTTCGGTCAGCACATCCTCGCCGTAAGGAGTTATGCCGTACCCGCATGCCAGAAGATGCGAGGCTTCTTTGGCCGAGATCTCATGCAGCCGAGAAAATAGATCGATGGCTCCCCCGCCTTTGAACGGACAGCTTTTTGCAAAGCAGTAGAAGCGACCGGTGTTTATGTTTACCGAGAGAGATCGTTCCTTTCCGCACTTCGGACATTTCGCACGGCACTCCCCTTCGTAACTCGGTTCCGACAGCTTCACTCCCAGGTCTTTGGCGACGACAGTTTCGTTCAACGCAGTCCTTAGCACTCCGAAATCGACATATCTTTTCTCAGGATCGATTTTTGAGCGCAAGTATCCGATATCCATGTTTCCCATAGACGATTATTCCTCCTCATTGTTGGTGTGGGGTCATCGTAGCAGGAATCGTTAAAGCTGTGAATACTTTCTGTCCGGGTGTGTTGTATGATGAATAGACTACCTTCGGGTGCCACCTTCCCCAATTCTAACCAGAGGCTAAGCGTAGGGCTGAGTCCTCCGGGTAAAGCGTATGCCCAACACCCTATTGAATCGGACGCGCCGAGCGGTCTTCGCCCTACCCGCTGGCAATGCCCCCAGGCCAAAACTCTTGCGAACCCGTTTATGGCATAATCCGGCCCAGATCTGGAACCTTACCATTTTTCTCAAAAATAAATCTGCGACGCAGATGCCGCGGCCTCCGAAGAACCGGCATGAGTTACGCTCTCGCCGAGATTGATTATGATCCCGCCTATTTGATCTCAAAAGGCGCGGAGAGGAAAGCTAAAAAGACATGAAAAGGAACAGAACAGTACGCCGAGTTCGGCGGGCTGAGCTCTTGTCCCGAACGTCAGCCCGAAATTGTTCGAATTCCCAGCCGTCTAGTTTAGGACATCGGATTCAAGTGAACGCAGTACGAGAGCCGCAGAATTCAGCGTGAGATGCCCTTGAGATAAAGAATCTGGCGTTCAAACGCGTGACTCCTCATTCGCATTGGGAAGATGAGAAAATGGTTGCCGCGGCTTTGGCAAACAGTCAATCCGGCTTTCAATCCGTCGGTTGTGGGAAACCCTTCGAAGAAAATAAGAAGACAATGAAAAAGACCGATTTTTTCTACCAGTTCCTTGTTCCAATACTCCCCGTCAGGTTACATAAAATTGTAAGCTCTCATAAATGCGCCCAACGATTCGTGACGGAGCGCCCACCACCAACAGGCGTATAGTGAACGTAGAAGTCCACATGTGCTCCGTTAGCTTGGGTAAAAGCAAACCCCTGACCGTGGTATTCCACGCCCCAACGACAATCCGCGTGAGGAGTGCCCGCCGGAGCACCCAGAAGATTCATCACATGATTCCGCATCGCGTTGGTGGTAGCAATTCCCGGAAGAAGAGCCGCGTTCGTGTGCATGAAAATGAGGTGACCCGCATTCGCAGGAGCCATTGCAGGTACTCTGAATGCAGTCAGGTGACAACCGGTCAAAGGTCCCGTCACAATCATCGTTATTGCCGGAACTGCGGCTGTGATGTCGCAATACACAACGGTGTCGTCGTTCCACGGCAGCTTCGCAAACCCTGGGATGCCAACGCCAGGGTTTGGCCCATACCAGACGGTTTTCTGCTGTACGGATCGGATAAGGCCCTGAATGCCGGTTGGGTATGCAGCGTGCGGGGCCATAAGCATTGAGGAGGGATTTCTAATTACCATCACGTTGCCGCCGTGAACCCCACCTCCATTCGGCACTATCCCGAGAGCCTCGGCCGGTGTGAGTTGCCCGCCAGGAGCAAAAAACATCTTATGGGTTGCGAGATAGGTCCTCGGGTTAAGATAGAATTGGATGAATGCCATTGTCTCTCCCCTGAATTTTTGTCTGCCCGTAATTCAGGCATACTTTTCGAACGCCGTCCGGTAGCGAATCAGTTCAAATAAAAGAATAAACTAGATCATATACGTTGTTTTAGCCAAGATTATCATACAGGAAGTGTTCTACTCTTGCTCCGCTGATCGAGAAACTCCACGTAGATTGAAAAGCACGGGATGGTCAGATGTGGGCCCCTTTCATGTCAAAAAGCTTTCCATAACGTTTTTGGACAAATAGGTTCACACGTCTAACCAACGGTTTCAGCGAAAGGGGTTGAAAACCCAACGCACAGGATCACTTCGTCTTCCCTTCGTCGTAATTTTGTTCGGATTCACAAAAGCTTGAGACGCACTCCGGCAATGGCGGCTGGCGTTACCAACAAGATTTGGGAACACATAGATATTATTGCCGTGCCTGGCTCGTACACACAGAAAGCGGAAAAACGAGACTCTCATAAAGAGAAATTCAAGCTAATCCACTACGAAATTCGCGTCGCGTATGAACGCGGATCGGCAGTGGATCGCTCGGCAAAGAAAAAGGAAGTATCTGTATACGACACCTCATAAGACACTTCCTGAATATTCAGTAGTTTTTTGACAGGGATAGTATGTCCTTGAAACAATGCTATTGTTTCTTGCTATTCTTGATTACTGAGGGGCGAACGACCGGGAAGTGATCAGATTGAAGACAGATTGTAGCCCGCCCTGTTTTGGTGCGGAACCGCTTGGGAAACCTGAAAAATACGCACACAATCTGTACGCAAAGTGGCATGGAGTTTTCTGAGACCAAGCTGGGCGAGATCGAACGCCTTCTTCAAGACACCGATCTACCAATTGCCGTGATCGCGGCGAAACTCGGCATCTCCCGGCAAGCTCTTTATGAACGCCTCAGATTGGCCGGGATCGAGATTGGTAAACGACAGCGGGCCAATGCTTACACCCCGCTCTTTCACCGCCGTGTTTTGATGAAGCATTACCACGAACAAAGGATGTCGATTGAAGCAGTGGCGTCAAAACTTGATACCACAGTCGGGCAGATAAGACGAGAGTTTGAAGCTCACGGAATCGAGACACGCTCGACCGCTGAATCTCTCACCAAACACCCGTCTTTCTCCGAGATGCGAATCGGTGAATCATACGAGATCGAGTTAAAGCATGGGGTTATGCTCACGTTTAGTCATCTCTATCGCCAAGCGAAAACACAGAATCTTAGAATAATGATCCGCCGCAAGGATTCAAAGACGGCGATCTTGACTCGGACTCCTCTTTTGACTTATGAAAACGTCCTTAAGTATCGAATGAAGGGAATGACCCTGGATGGAATTGCTGACATGTTCGGATCTAGTAGGCGTACCGTCTCCCGGATTCTGAAGGAAAAAAAGGAGTGACAAGAAGCCACTCCGAGTATCAGGATTAAACCTCACAGTTAGGGTTGTATCGGTTCCCCTACAAAATCTGCGTCAAATATTGAATCTCCGACGTTTATCAGTTTGGGTTGGAAAGTGTATCCCTTAGCGGTGACAGTGCCAACATAGTTTTCGCCAGCCAACAAACCGTCAACCTGATAGTAACCAAACGCATTGGTTAAGGTCGTTCTGAAATTGCCCTGGCCGTCTAAGATCGTCACTCTCGCCCTACTTATTGTCCGGCCATTACTTGAATATACCTGGCCTGAAACCGTGGTGAATGCAGCCGTTGGGGTAAGCAGTCCAAAGAACGTCCAATCCGAGAAATCACTGATGGAACTCTCGGTTGTCATTGTGTTTTCAATTGTATTCAACGTTGCCGGTACGGGATCAAATGTCGAGCCGTTGTATCTTCGAAGCTTCCAACTCATCTCATTCGGGACCGTTGAAGGACGATCTATGTCCAAGTAGTTGAAAGTCAGAATCGCCGATAGTTCACCAGTTTCGGTAAGATCCCAGTACCTACGCAATGCGGCGTTCGGCACAGGTGCGTTAGGGTGAGCACCCTCGACAGCACGGACAGTTAGACTGGAAGGATCTATGCCGAGAGCCGTGAGCTGCAGGCTAAGCGGAGAGTAGCCGTTATTAGTTCCGACCGGATATTCGAAGGTGGTCAAGCTTGAGCTGCCGAACTGTTTCTCTACCGAGCCGATAACCTTGCCGCTTATTCGATTAACGGTTGCATTTGGACCAAGAATGATTCGGTTCGCTCCGGTCGTCAGATAACTCCCACCAAGCGTTAGCATACCGGTAACCGTTACATTTCCGGTTAGTGTAGTGATGGGGGCAGTGATGGAAAGGTCGCTAAACGAACCGCCAGAAATTGATTGGGGTTGGGTGTTGCTTGCGGCATCTACCTGAGATTCGATCACATCCTGGATTGCAACCGGAACATTGGAGAAGAAATCATACCCGGTCAGTGCCTCGACTTGATCCACGGTGGCCAGGTACTTCTGCCAGGGATCATTCAGGATTCCTTGAGTATTTGGCATGATCACGGCTATGGTCCGGGTCGATGTAGTAACCCTCGCTACGTCGTTGTCGCCGCTTGGCAGTATTATCATGACCTTCCACGTATACGCGGGAACGGTTACATTTCCATTCGCGATCGTAGTAGCAAAGCCATTCGAGCCTGTGCCACCCGTGCCGACGCCTCCAGCCACTATATAAAGCTCATTTCCCTGTCCTGCAATGGTCCGTGACTGGCTCTCAAGTTCTTCCCACGGCCCCTGGTTGTTGTTCGGAGCCTGGGCCATCATGTTTGTCATAAAGAACGTTGCAGAGTTATCTGGAACGCTCCGAGTACGGTCGCCGGACGGAGTGTGGTGACCTCGATCAAAGCCCGACCCCGAATAATCAAACTCATTGACATGATACCAACCCGCTGGCAGGCTTGGATCTGCTCTAAAATCGTCCTGCCGAGGGGTAGAACCGATCCATGAACTGTCGAGATGCCAGCTCACCCAGTTTGCGCTCCCACGGTCACGATGATACGAAAGCGCATATTGGTTCTTGAGCAACAGATAGTCGAAGGGATTATTCACATCGGTTGTGGCCGCTGACGGTATCCCCATTGTTAGGTGCAGCTGAGGATCCGTACCGGCGCTGACAAGAAGGCCGATCGTGACGTTAGCGCTTCGAGTCTGAGCGTCCGTAACTATTATCGGTAGTGATTTTGAACCGCTGGACGTGGCAAGCGGAACCTGTGCCAGGTACGAGAAGATATTATCACCGGCAACAGAGTCTCCATTGAGTCCATCATCCAGAAACGGCTGAGTTGCTGAACCATTTATCGATGCAAGGTCCCCGACAACATCAATGCCTGTACTTGTCGGATTAGTGCCGGGATTGACCGTGACCGTTAAAAGGGTCGAGTTTCCGGCCTCCACATTGCTCGGTGAAGCACTCCCGGATGCCGAAAGCGGAAGGGTTCCATTATTGACAACGTTAATGTCATCTACACCTATCCATTCGTCACTGCCGACTGCATTCGTGGTAATAATTCTAAGCTGGACCAACGCCTGATTTTCCGCTGCGGCTGGCAGAAGAACACCGACCGACGTAACCAACGTCGCAAGGCTCGGTCCTGACGAAGCGTCTGCGACAAAAGCTCCCGGAATATTAGTGAATGTTCCCGTCGATCCGATCCGATACTGTAGGGCGACCGGCTGAACTGCATTATCGGTAGACCCGTCAATATCTCGGAGATTGTACGTGACCGCAATATTTGTCGCTCCGGTCGTGTTTACGCTGATAACCAAATGAGGAGCGTCGGCGGTTCCAGAGCCTTGTAAAGCTACTACCGGATCCGCAAGTTCATACTCTGCGACACCTCCCGAGGTGTTGGTATCCGGCGTTGTTTGATTTGCAACAACTGAGACGGTCCCATCCGAAAAGTCGGCGACTAACGTCTGCGGATCTACACCTGTCGGGCTGCTACTCGTATAATCGCCAAGATAGCCGACGATCCCGGGCACGCCACTCCAAACGTTATTTGTAGTGATCAGACCCGTGTTGTTCCAGTTCTGTGAGAAAGGAAGCGGCTGTCCAGTGGCGGGCGGCAGCGTGACGGTTAGGGAGATGCTCCCGTTTCCGGAGCGTGTCTGTGCGTCCGTGACGGTTATCGGGAGAGTCTTAGCTCCAGAGGAAGTAGCTCCTCCGACAGTCGCCGAATACGAAAATATGTTGTCGCCCGATGTCACGTCCCCGTTGGTGCCGTTATCGAAGAACGCCTGAGATGCAGAGCCGCCGATGGTTGAGAGATTGCCCGTTACAATGAGTCCAGTACTCGCGGGATTGGTTCCCGGTGTGACCGTCGCCGTCAATAGCGTTGTCCCACCTGCAAGAACACTATTCGGGTTTGCCGCACCTACGACCGATGGTGAGGTACTCGTTGAGTTTACGGTAAGCGCAATATTCGCATTTGCTGTCCGACTTTGGGCGTCTGTAATTACAGTAGGCAAATTCTTAAGACCGGCTCCTGTGGGTGCGGGAACCGTGGCCAGAAACGAGAAGATATTATCCCCGCTTGTGACATCGCCGTTCGTTCCGTTGTCAAAAAATTGTTGATTCGACGCCCCGCCGATCAAGGTCAGATCGCCAACGACACCAATTCCCGTGCTGGACGGGTTCGTTCCGGGCGTTACGGTTACCGTTAACAACGTCGAAGTTCCGGCTGCGACCGGGTTTGGCGTGGCAGATCCCACACCTGACAAGGGGGTCGAGCCCGAACCACCGGAAACGACAATGTCATCCACGCCGATCCATTCGTCACTACCAACCGCATCTGTCGTTAGAATTCTCAACTGAACAACAGCCTGATTGTCTGCTGAAGCAGGGAGGGCAACATTAACTGGAGTAGTCTTTGTCAAACTTGGCCCATCCGAGGCGTCCGCGACAAAACCGGCTGGAATGTTCGTATATGCACCGGTTGCTCCGACCCGATACTGTAGGGCAACGGGTTGGACTGAATTATCTGTTCCGCTGTCAATGTCACGAAGGTTGTACGCTATCGAAATACCAGTCTGCCCGGTGGTGTTCAACGTCAGAACTATGTGAGGAGCTCTTGCTGTACCCGAACCTTGAAACGCCACTACGGGATTCGCGATGTGAAATTCAGCAACGGCACCGTTGGTTATTCCAGTGTTAGTCTGATTCGCAAGGACGCTCACCGGCGTAGTCGAACCGTCCGCAGTTATTGTTTGCGGGTCTACGCCGGTTGCCCCGGTCATGCCATCACCCCGATAACCGATTATTCCAACAACACCGGACCAATTATTGTCTGTGGTGATGAGTCCAGTATCTGTCCAGTCCTGCGAAAAGGGTAGAGTTTGAGGCGACGTATCCGCGTAGGCAGCCGGTATTGCTAGCTGGAAAAACGTTTGGGTCGAAATAATTGCTAGCAGCGAAATTAGAGCGCTCTGCCGACGAAGATACATGTGTCTCATATTTGTACAATTTGAAGAAAATCTAAATTATGCGGGCTTGAGATATGCTACGCTTTCGCCGCTGTCTCGACAAGGCAGGATCGGAAAAATAGTTTTAATTTTGTCTGAACAAAAAGCGACGTAGCGACGTATATCATACAAACTTGGCTTCATCCATTTCCTTTCCAATCTCTGCCTTTATGTACGGCACGGTCACTTTCTGCCCGGACAAGCGGAAGCTATCGTCGCTACGAGGAAGTAAGCTGTTGTCATTCGTCCTCCGGCTGAATCGGGATGCCTTCTTGACGCCTTACCTTTTTTCTTAAGTTCCATCTCCGGTGCGTCCAGATTGCATCGACCGCCTAACCCACGCCACCTTCCCAACGACCTTCCCTGATAAACCGACCAAAGGGAAACTTTAGGTTCGCTGTCCTACAAATGCCCTAGAACGTTGTGATGTGCGCGGCAGTTTGTCGAAGCGTTCGCCCGGGTGGATGGAACGTGACCTTGAAAGATCGGATTGTGATAATGCCCACACCGAACGGTCTTGCGTTGAAAGTGTTTGTAGAGAAGCTACTAGAAGGGAAAGTTCGATTGAAGTTCCCCCGTCCACCCAGGATCGGCTAAAAGAGCTCGAGGCGACAAGTTTGGAAGTGGCGAGAGAGGCTGACCCATGCATTCCAACAGACACTCTTGTTTTAATGATCGGGGACAGCCCTGAAACTAAATCAAGACACTATCCTCCATCGAAGGAACTTTGTCAGTTTTTGACGCTCGGTCATGAAGTGCACGATGCGGACGCTCAGAGAGCCAAGGCTATCAGACGACGCGTCTTTTGGACGGAATTTGTTTTCTGTTTTCATGATAGTTTCGATTGTGGAAGAGTGCGTATTATTCGCAATTCTGGTGGGACAACAATCCCTATTCTCACGCGTGTTGAGACTTCCTCAACACGACGTTAACCCAGGCCATCATCAAATAAACCAAATCTCATAGTTTTCGGTCGAGAACCAAACGATATAAAATATGATAATGAGAAGAACAACTGTGTTTCCGGAGAATGAGGCGAGAAAACGGGTGGGGCTTTGGATCCGGGTTTCGACCGACATACAGGTCGAAGGAGAAAGTCCCGAACATCACGAACGCCGTGGGCAGTACTACGCCGAAGCTAAAGATTGGCACATTGTAGAAACCTATCGGTTAGAGGCTCAGAGTGGTAAGTCAGTAATGAACCATCCCGAGACGCAGCGGATGCTACAGGACCTAAGAAACGGACGGATTACTGGTTTGATTTTTTCAAAACTAGCTCGCCTTGCCCGAAATACGAAAGAGCTCCTGGAATTCGCCGATATCTTTCGCGATGCGGAAGCAGATCTGGTTTCGCTGCATGAGTCGATCGATACATCTACACCAGCCGGAAGGCTCTTTTACACCATGATCGCCGCGATGGCTCAATGGGAACGTGAAGAGATCGCAGAACGCGTAGCGGCGTCAGTTCCGATCAGGGCCAAATTAGGAAAACCCTTGGGTGGGGCGGCACCTTTCGGTTACAGATGGGAGAAAAACGACCTTGTTCCCAATCAACACGAAGCCCCCGTCAGAAGGCTGATGTATGAACTATTCCTAAAGCATCAGCGAAAGAGGACGGTGGCGAGGATGCTGAATGAATCAGGCTATCGAACGAGAAACGGAGCAAAGTTCTCGGACACAACTGTAGACCGTCTTCTACGAGATACGACGGCTAAAGGCATTCGTCGAGCGAATTACACAAAGAGCCTCGGGGCAAACAAGGCTTGGGAATACAAACCACAGAGTGAATGGGTGGAAACCCCGATCGAACCGATAATTGACATCGAAACGTGGGACAGGGCCAATGCCATATTGACCGAGAATCATAGATCGCGTCCGCGTCATGGCCGACCGGCCGTTCAACTGTTTGCCGGAATCGCGTATTGCCACTGCGGCTCTAAGATGAGGGTTCCGAGCAACAATCCCAAATATGTCTGTTCGAATTGCAAAAACAAGATCGGATTGGCCGATCTGGAAGAGATATTTCATCACCAGCTAAGGAATTTTGTTTTCTCGCCTCAAGAGATAGTCGAATATCTTCAATCGGCTGATGAGACCCTAAAGGAAAAGGAACGGCTCATTGAAGCGGTCATTGCCGAAGAGGTCAAGGTCAGAGCGGAGATGAAGAAGATCTATCGATTGTATATGGACGATAAGATCACTCCGGATGGTTTCGGAGAGGCATATGGCCCGCTCGAAACGCGTCTAAAGGAAATAACAACGTCTCTTCCTGAACTTCAAGGCGAAGTGGACTTCATGAAGATCCAGTACGCATCAAGGGATGAGATCATTTCAGAATTTCAAAGTCTTTACGACCGTTGGAAGTCCTTGACCGCAGAGGAGAAACGGCTCCTCGTTGAACACAGCGTCGAACGTATTTCCGTAGGCGTCGACGAGATCAACATAGAACTTGGGTATATACCAAGTCCTTCCGAAGTCATGGCATCAATGCAACACCGTGACAAGGGTTCATCGAGGCGACCAGTGTAAAATTGGATGGAAATGTCAGCGAGGTCGCGGCCCGCGAAATGGTTACGTCCTTATCTTCCATAGGCTGCCGAAGCACCTCTAAAACGCTTCGATCGAACTCGGGCAGTTCGTCAAGAAAAAGGACGCCCAGATGTGCCAGCGAAACCTCGCCCGGCCGCGGTATCGATCCGCCGCCGATCAGCCCGGCGTGGGAGACCGTGTGATGCGGCGATTTGAACGGCCTTTCACGTACCAGCCCCGATTTGCCGGTCAGGCCTGCCACCGAATGGATCTTTGTTATCTCGAGCGCTTCTTCGAATTCAAGCGGCGGCAGAATTGTCGGTAGCCGTTTCGCCAGCATCGTCTTGCCCGAACCCGGCGGTCCGATAAACAGAATATTGTGGCCGCCGGCGCTTGCCACTTCCAGCGCCCGTTTGGCGGACTGCTGCCCGCGGACCTCCGAAAAATCGACGCGGTATTTGGTTTCCCGTGATTTGAATTCGCCGAGGTCCAATTTCAACGGTGGTACCTGAGTAAACTGGCCTGAGCTTAGATCTTTGGCCAAACTGACCGCCTGGCGCAGATCGCGGATCGGGAATACGTCAAGTTCCTGCACGACCGCGGCCTCGGGAGCATTTTCCTCCGGTACAAGCAGGTTTCTTACCCCGTTCTCACGTGCCGCCAGAGCGATCGACAGAGCCCCGCGAACCGGACGGACGCGTCCATCCAGCGAAAGCTCGCCGATGCTCAAGGTCTTGCCTGCATTCTCGCTGTCGCCCAGATCTCCGTTCGCTCCCAAAATCCCAAGAGCTATCGGCATGTCGAAACTGGCACCTTCTTTGCGAACGTCGGCCGGGGCCAGGTTTACCGTAGTTTTGTGAAACGGAAAGAAATAACCGCTGTTCTTGATCGCGGCACGAATGCGTTCACGCGATTCTCGAATTGCCGTGTCGGGCAGCCCAACGATAGTGAACGGCGGAGCCATCTCCACTTCCTTAGGCACCGGCTGCAAATTGACTTCAATATCGACGATTATGGCGTCGATGCCGTAAACGGCGGCCGACTGTGTGAGGAACAGCATAGTGTTTCCACGAATTCCGGACGATCATTAGATTTTTTTGAAGTTTATCTCAAACCTAAAAAAATGGGAAAGGCGTTTGGCCGGAAGTCGAATTTCGGACTTACCGTTCCGGCGACGACATTCACTGCAACGGACGGGGCACCGGGGATCGTTTCGAGCATTCGAATAACAGCTTTCCCAAACAGCGTTACCAGCATTACGATAAACGGAGTGCTGTACACGTCCGCAACATTCCCCTCTGGCGGCGTCACCGTGCCGACAAATGCGAGTGGAAATCCGACGCAGCCGATCCTGGTCGATCCGTTTGACGGACCGCGAACGATCAATATTCCTTTCGTTGCCATCGACAATGGCGGCTTTGAAAGTTCGGCGCCGGGAACGGCCACGCTGCCGGTCTCGGCTGGAACGACGGCTGGTGAAGGGTCGATCACCGGCCGAGTTTTAGACGATCAGGGCCGTGGCACCCGTGCAAGGGTCTCAGTGTTGGGGGCAAACGGGGTCGTCCGCACGGCATTGACAAATCCTTTCGGCTATTTCCACCTAACGGAACTGGAAGTGAATGAATTGTATGTCCTGCAGGTCTCGCACAAGCGCCTCACCTATGAACCGCGAACGATTAACTTGTTCGACCAGCTAACTGACGTGGACTTTATTCCGCAGCCTTAAGATCGCTGCTTTGGCTGTCGCCTTCGGGCCTCTCGCGTAAGATCATGCGAGGGGCCCTTTTACCTTAAGTTGTTCCTTTAGCTCAGCCTGAAGTCGGGGAATGGGACAAACAGGAGCAAAACTGTGACGAGCCGTTAACGAAGTTCGCTTTTGTCAATAATTTCCTTTACCTTTTTGGCTTTTAGCCTTAGAATCGCTTTTATCGCATTCGGCCGCCGTGAAAATTTATTTGGGCCGATGCAACTGGTTCCGGGAGGTGCGTCATCATACCGAACGACGATTTTCTAAATACCGGCAACTTTCGAGGAGTAAGCATGGATTCAAACGCTGCGGCGATCGAGCAGGATCTTCCGTTTGGTTTTGAGAACAGCGTCGAACTGCCTTTGTCACAGGCCTCCCTTGCGGCGACCGCAACTTTTGACGCGGCCGCACCCGATTTCGAGTTGTGTCAATTGGCCGCTTCGGGCAGTATTGCGGCGTTTGAGGTCATCTATCAGCGATACCACCGCCGGACCTACAGCCTTACACTCCGAATGACCAGCAGCCAGACCGATGCGGAAGACCTTACCCAGGAAGTTTTTATCCAGTTATTTAGGAAGATAGGCAGTTTTCGGGGCGATTCCGCGTTTTCGACCTGGCTGCACAGGCTTACAGTTAACCAGGTATTGATGCATTTCCGCCGTCGAAGCGTTAAGAACGAAAAAACTTCGGACGACGGTGAAATGCCGGAACAGACAGTAACGGGGTCGGCGAACCCGCGTAAAATGCAGGTCATCGACCGCATCGCTCTCAAAAATGCCATTACCGAACTCCCGAACGGTTACCGCAATGTTTTTGTGCTCCACGATGTCGAAGGTTACGAGCACGAAGAAGTCGCCCGGATGCTCAACATCTCGGTCGGAACATCAAAATCGCAGCTTCACAAAGCCCGCCTCAAGCTGCGCGGCCTTCTGATCAGGCAAAAGGAACAAAAAACTTCAGCTTGATAGGCAACCATCGCCCTTATCGCTTAATCTATCTAATTTGAATATGCTTAGCGGAATGATCTGTATCGCAGCGTCTTCCAAAGGCGTAGCAGATTTTTGTGCGATACCCTTTTTGATGTATAAGTGATGACCTGCAACGAGTGCCAAGAGAATATAAGCCTTTTCCTCGACAACGAGCTTGCCGGTGAGGTTTCGGCTGCCGTTCAGACGCATCTGTCGATCTGTGCCGGGTGCGCCAAGGTTTGCGAGGATTTTGCCGTTATACTCGATTCATGCCGCGAAGATGCCGGTGGTGAGCCGGTGCTTCCGAATTCGCAGGCCCTCTGGTGCAGGATCAACAATATAATTGAAAGCGAAACGACAGTCGAGCCTAAACCGCCTGAGAAGCCCAAGGGCTGGTTCTCTCGCGGATTCACCTTCTCGCAGGCAGCGTCGGCCGTTGTCGGCATTGCCTTGATCAGCTCGCTTCTCACGATCGTCGGCACAAAGAATTATTTTGAACCCGGAGGCGAGGATTACACATCACGCTCCAGTGCCACGCAAACTACTTTTGAAAAGGTGCTGAGCAAGGTCGGCCTGATGGAAACGCCGCAAGAGGCCCGAATGAAGCGCTTCCAGCAGCAGGAAGCAGCAATTGATTATTGGAATAAGCGCGTCCAGGAGCGCAGGGTCCAGTGGGACGCCCGCATGCGCGACGTGTTCGACCGCAATCTGAAAGAGATCGATCAAGCAGTAGCTGAATACACGCTGATCCTTGAGAGAGATCCGCAGGATGACCTATCCGGCGAAATGCTTGATTCGGCATTGGATGAAAAAATGAATCTTCTCCGGGCATTTTCCGAGTTGTAATGGCAGAATTTATCAATGTTCCCTGTTATTGTTAATTTTTCGCGCAAGATTAGAGCCCGAAGAACTACGATTCTGATCCTGATGAACGTAGTTCTTTTCTTTGGCCTGTCCGCTGTGGATGCAGCGGCCCAGAAACGGTTCGCGCGCACTTATCCGGCAACGAAGAACGTCAGGCTGCAGCTGCTGAATCGGTCGGGTATGATCGAGGTCCAGGGCTGGGACCGGCAGGAAATAAGCATTTCGGCCTATCTGGAAGCCCCGGCCGCGGCCGTCGTCCCGCAAAGCTTGAGCGGCACTATCGTGCTTGACCTGGTCAAGGAGAATCAGGGCCGCAACGTCGGCAATGTGAACTTTCAGATCAGAGTGCCTCGGTCCTCGGTTGTCGATATAGAAACGCGGATCGGCAACTTGAGCGTAACGAACATTGTCGGCGGCCTTGTTCGGGCCGTCATAACGACCGAAGGCGACATAACACTCACAAACATTTCCGCGGCGGCGGTGGATGCTCAGAACGGCATCGGCGATATTTTCTTCGATGGCGAGATGCGAAGCGGCGGCCAGTACCGCTTTACCTCGATGAAGGGCAGCATCAACCTGCGGATCCCTTTCGAATCGTCATTCCGCCTTATTGCCACCGCGCCCTCAACCCGGAACATCGACCTCGGCCCTTTTCGCGGGGCCAATATGAGATTCGTCAGTGACGGGCGCCGGGTTGCCGGCCAGGCGGGCGAAGGAACTTCAACCCTTACGGTCACCAATCAACGAGGCAGCATTTCTTTTATTAGGCGTTGATTTAAAAAGATTGACCTCTGTGACCGGCATCCGTAAGATAGAGATGGCCCCGCTCCCCCACCGCACCAACCAAAATGAAACACAGAATCACGCCTGTCGCAATATTTTTCGTTCTCTTCTTAATTTCAACTACTTTGGTTTCTGCCCAGGCCGAACCCTCGGTCAAACGCACTACCTACAAAACTGACACGCTTGATTTTGGCCCCGGCGGAACTCTTTCGATTGTCGGGGCTCCGCAGGGATCGATCCGTATCGAAGGCTGGAAGGAAAACAAGGTGCAGATCGACGCACAGATCGAGATCAGCGCCCGGACCGAAGCCGAACTCGACCTGATAGCAGCCGTGACGGGGTTTGCGCTCGAGGAAAGCATGGGCCGCACAGGCATCATCAGCGTGGGAACACACGATAAGAAATATCTGAAACGGGCCGCGAAGAAATTTCCGAAGCAACTGGTCGGACTTCCCTTTAGGATCGACTATGTGATCAAGGTTCCGAGGTATTGCGACCTTCAGGTCGATGGCGGCAACGGCGACCTGTTTATCGCGGGCATTGACGGATCGATGAAGATCAATTTCCTTGACGCAAATGCAAAACTCGATTTGATCGGCGGCGGAATTGTTGCGACTTTTGGCGGAGGCAGTGTTGACGTTAGCGTACCGTCACGCAGCTGGCGCGGACGTTTTGCCGATATTTCACTCGCGTCGGGCGTTATGAACGTCAGTCTGCCGCCAAGTTTGAATGCCGAGGTTGACGCCTCAATTCTAAGAACCGGCAAGATCGATAACACATACGCCGACTTAAAGCCGAAAACCCGGAAAGATACCTTCACCGAAAAATTGATAGCGGCCAGATCCGGCTCCGGCGGAATCCCTCTAAAATTTACCGTTGGCGACGGTACGCTCAACATTTTCCAACTGAAGAATCAGTAGCCGTTGGATACAACTTGGAATTTGCTTTATGAAGGTGATAAGTTAAATTTTCTTATCACCTTTTTTATGACTATTAAATCAGACATCTGGCTGCGGCGGATGGCCGCCGAGCACGGAATGATCGATCCGTTTCTTCCTGAATTATTACGCGAAACGAATGGGAATCGTATCATCTCGGCGGGAACATCGAGCTATGGCTACGACATGAGGCTTGCCGATGACGGGTTCCGCATCTTCTCGTCGGTTTACGCCGATGAGATCGATCCGAAAATGTTCGATGACGAAGCGTCGCTGATCGAGCCCCCGCTGCGGACTGCCGCGGACGGAGCAAAGTATTATCTGCTCCCGCCCCATCATTATGGCCTTGGAGTTACGGTTGAAACGTTCAAAATGCCGCGAAATGTCACTGGCGTGGCCCTCGGTAAATCCACTTACGCCCGGGCCGGCCTTCTCGTAAATACGACGCCGCTTGAGGCGGGTTGGACCGGCCGACTTGTCGTCGAGATAGGCAATCTTGCGAACCTTCCGCTCCGCGTCTATGTCAACGAGGGAATCGGGCAGATACTTTTCTTTGAATCGGACGAGGATTGCGCCGTCTCATACGAAGACCGCGGCGGAAAATATCAAGGGCAGACGGGATTGACATTTGCCAAGGTCTAGCTGCATTGATCTATTTATGTGCAGAAAGTTTTGCATTGATCTTTTTGGAATTTTGCTCCTGGCGGCCTCGTTTTGTTCGGTGCCGGCCGCAGCACAGACCAAAGCTTTTGTTGAGATTATCCAAAAAGGTTCTGGGGAGGCCGAAGCCGGGAAGTTCGCGACCGCGGCGGAGACGTTCAAAGAATGTGAAAGACTCTTTCCGGCGGCTTTTGAGTGTAATTTTTTCCGTGGGAAAATATTGCGTGTGATTCCTGGACGAACTGACGAAGCGATAAAGGAATTCTTGGCGGCGTTGTCGAAAACGGACTCAAGGGCAGATCTTTCGAGCGTCTATTACGACCTCGGTCAAATATATCGGGCCAGCGGCAAAAAGTCGGAAGCGTTGGTAGCATTTAGCAAGGCGCTCCAAAACTCGCCGGAAAATGCTAAGGCATACATCGGGCGTGCGATGGCATACTACGAGAATGGCGAACCGGCTAAGGGCATTCCGGATGCATCATTCTTGGTTCGCCGGAACCCGAATGATGCCAAGGCATTCGACCTGCGCGGTACGCTGTATGCGGCTATCTTCGATCATCAAAATGCGATCTTAGACCTTTCGAGGGCCATCAGGCTCGATCCGAGTTTCGCAATGCCGTTGGTTACACGCGGAAACATTTACGCTTTGCAGGAGAAGTTCGAACTCGCGATTGCTGACCACACGAAAGCCGTCTCAATTGACCCGCAGTTGGCTATAGCGTACGTTTCGAGAGCCGCCGCCTATTGCAGTTCAAAGAAGAAAGAACTCGCGAACGCTGACGAAAGGAAAGCGATAGAGCTTGGCGGCAAGATTGCCCAACCGTGCAGATTTTGATTCGATGTTATTTAGATATCTATTACTCGGCGGATGTTTGACGGTTTTTCTATGGACGGTTTTTGGGCAGCCACCCGAAAATCGGCCACGTGTTCGCGATGTTGGGGTCAAGATCGGAATCTTTTCGACCGGGCCGAATAACGCCATCACCGATGTGTCTGGTGTTCTGGTCGGCCACACAACGGTCATCAGGGGCCAGAACATCCGAACGGGCGTAACAGCCATCCTTCCCCATGCCGGAAATCTTTTTCAACAGAAAGTGCCCGGAGCGGTTTTTGTCGGCAATGGTTTCGGCAAACTCGCGGGATCGACGCAGGTAAACGAGCTTGGCGAGATCGAAACGCCGATACTTCTCACGTCAACACTTGCCGTACCACGTACCGCGGATCATTTGCTCGACTACATGTTGGCCCTTCCCGGAAACGAAAATGTTCAGTCGATCAATCCTCTGGTTGCGGAAACAAACGATGGTTTTTTGAACGATATTCGCGGCAGGCATATCTCGCGGGAAGACGTGGTCGATGCGATCAGGAAAGCCAAAACCGGAGCGGTCGATGAAGGCTCTGTCGGTGCCGGAACGAGCACGGTCGCCTTCGGATGGAAGGGAGGCATCGGCACATCGTCCAGAAAACTCCCCGATTCGCTCGGCGGATATACGGTCGGGATCCTTGTCCAAACCAATTTCGGCGGCGTGCTGAGCATTGACGGTGCCCCGGTCGGCGTTGAGCTTGGAAAGTATTATTTGAAAGAGGCGTTGATGCGGAAGTCCGAGGGTGAGCGAGGGCTTAACACTAAGGCCGCCGGTAGCGACGCGGCTGATGTGCTTTCTAAAATGAAGGATCCGGCTGCCGCCACTTCCGGTTTTGACCTGGCGGACGGCTCAATAATAATTGTGATCGCCACGGACGCACCGCTCGACTGGCGACAGTTGGAAAGACTTGCCAAAAGGTCGATGTCGGGGCTTGCCCGGACAGGTTCGTCGATGACGAACGGCAGCGGCGATTATGCGATCGCATTCTCAACGGCAGCGGAGAATAGAATAGGCCAACTCAATTCCCCGGAAAAAACGAGAGCTTTGCGGGTCGTCTCAAATGACTCAATGTCACCGTTGTTCCAGGCCGTCATTGAAACTACGGAAGAAGCGATCTACAACTCGCTGTTTCGCGCAACGACGGTTGCAGGCAAGGAAAAACGCACGGTTGAAGCCTTGCCGCTCGAACCGACGCTGAAAATTCTAAGACAATACGGGAAAATAAAGTAACCTCAGAACGAAAAGATCAAAAGCCGCCCGCTTTCGCAGGCGGTTCTGACCTGACCCGGAGCTATAAAGTGTCGTCGGTTGTCGTATCGTAACTCACCGGTGTGGTGTCAACCGTCGTGTCAATTCCGGTATCGACAGCATCATACGCACCGGCATCATAAGTTCCCGCATCGTAGGTTCCGGCGTCATAACTGCCACCCGCCATAACATCCGAGGTCGGATCGTCCTGATAAAAATCGCTTTCGACATCCGCTTTCGCTGCAAAATGATCGGCGGACTCCTGATATTCTCCGGCCCTGTCAGCATAGCGCTCGGCATTGTCAAAATCGCCTTCGGCCGCATAAGCCTCGGCATTCTGGGCGTTGTAGTCGGCGTTTTTGTCCTGATGGACAGCCCAATCAAGGTTGTAGGCATCGTTGTCCGACTGCCCGGTATGGTCCGAACCGCTCGCAAGATAATCGGCGTCACCGGTAGCGTAGCCCGCGTTTTGTGCGTCTTCCTTTGCCGCGGCGTAATCGCCTTCTTCGATATGTTCCTGCTGCTGTGCCCGATAATCATCGGCGACATCCTGTTTATACGCCGCGTTTTCAAGATCGGACTGATCGGACGCTCCGAGCATACTGCTGTCCCCGGCTTCCCAGGCCTCATTCTCGGCAACCTCTCGGGCATCTGCTGCCGCCTTGTAATCGCCCTGGGCTACAAACTCATCCGCCGCGGACTGCGCGTCCTTAGCCGCGTCGGTATGGGCCTGCTGGGCGGCGAGTTCGGCGTCCGCTTCGGCTGTTGCGGTGGATGGATCGTCCGTCGAAGATGAATAACCGGTATCGGTTACCGGATCCGCGGCGGGCGTATCGACAACGGGTGATGCTTCGAATTCAACCGGCGTCTCAAAAGAGGTTTCGTCATAACCGGCCGGTGTTTCCGCGTCGCCGGTATCTGAGACGGGAAAGCCGTCCTCGCCCACCGTAAACTCGATCGAATTCGTCGAGATCTCCTCTTCGGTCGGAAGCCCTTCGGACGCTTCAAGCGTGAAATCGTCTTGCTCCTCGCCATCCGCCTCTACGACTTCCATCTCGCCGTCGCCATCGGTATCGGCCATGAAAACATCGGCTTCGCCGTCGCCATCGGTGTCGAATTCAGCGACATCGAGGTTCCCGTCGCCGTCAGTATCCATTCCGACAGCGTCGATCGTTCCGTCACCATCACTGTCCACGCCGACGGTATCAAGCTGCCCGTCGCCATCGGTGTCTTTTCCGACAGCATCGATCGTCCCGTCGCCATCGGTATCCGCAACGGCGGTGTCGATTTGCCCGTCGCCGTCCGTATCAGCCCCTGCAGTGTCCAGCACACCGTCACCGTCGTAATCCATATATGCTGCTTCGTTATCAGCCGATCCGTCGTCGAACAAAGCCTCGACGGCCTCTTCGGCAAAGGTCTTGTCGTCGCCGGAAAGATCGTCGACCTTCGCGGTCGTAATCTCAAAGTCGGTTTCGGTGCCGTCGGGTCCGGTTTCCGTGATAGTGATGTTGTCTTCAATCGCCATAATTCAGGTTTTCCTCCATTTTTACCGGAACCGCAGCCGATGCCGCTTTCTTTCCGGGGGGCTTGTTCTTACTTAGACGGGTAATCGCCCCGCATTTTGCATCGGGACATTTTACCGGCAGGTCGGTTTTGCCGGCGAGCACCTTTTTCGGTATCCGCATCGCCCCACCGCAGGTCGCACATTTAAATCGTAAAGTATCCGGATCGGCCTTTGGTTTTGGCTGAGGCGGCGGAGCAGACGCCTTGATCGTTTCGGAAATGATCTTCAGCGAATGCTGCAGCTCCGGGCTTCGGGCAAACTGGCTTAATAATTTCAGACGCGGGCCGAGATACGGAGTGGATGAGGTGGTCAACTCCGAAAGTTTCAGATAAGAATCGTCATCGACACCCTGCTGCTCAAGCCACGACTCAATATTGATCTGGCGATACATCATCGACGATTTAAGCGACCACGAGAGCAGCACACGGCGAGCCACCTCTTCATTTCCAACAGTCAAAAGGCCCGCCCGGTCCGCCGTGATCTCGGCCTGCCGTGCCCACGCAAGCAGCGGCATTTCGAGGGCACCGCCGATAAGCGCCGTCGGGCTGAGGGCGTTAAAGATCCCGCCCGCCATAAAACCCTTCGCCGGCCCCTGTTCACCGAGAAAGAAACGAATGACCGTTTTCCACAATGCGTGCCCGGCCTTGGCGTGGCCCATTTCGCGGGCCAGCAAAAACAGCATATCGACGCCCTGAAAATTCCCCGCGAGTGCCGAGCCGACAACGATAAATGCATCGCGGTCGGTACCAAACGTAAGGCAGTCCCACGCCCGCTCGCCCGAAATATAAACATCGGGCATATGCGACATTCCAAGGATACGGGCGGCACGAACGGCCTGGCCGAAAATATGCGGCATCTGCTTTTCACTTAGCAGTACGCCATTAAACGCAACTTCGATCCAACGTCGCCCGACCTTTTCCGACACGGCCTTTGCCGCGGCATTCAGCGGCGTCATTGAACGCAGTGCGGCCATCGCCTTGGCATCCGCAGCCCAGGCAAATGCGGAAGAATCGACCTGGTAACCAGGCACTAGCGGTTTTAGCGACCGGCACTCTTTGCAAACGACTACCTTGTCAGGAAGGTTGTTCGGATTGCCGCCGCACGTATAACAGCTGACCTTTTGTGGGGGATAAGGCACCTGAAACTGGTTCTGCTGCTGTTGGTAATGTTGCTGATTCTGATACTGCTGATCTCCGGGCGGCGGCTGGTTCGCCTGATGTTGATATTGCTGCGGCGGCTGTGGATTCTGGATCGCCTGCGGTGTTTGAACCGCGTTATGGCCGGGCTTGGCCTGTGTCAATACAACCGCCACCCCGCAGTAAATACAAAACTTTGAACCGGATTGCGGTTGTTCATGTCCGTTGCCGCACCGTACGGGATCACTCATATTAGCCGCCATAACTTAAACGCCTTGCGATCACATCGCCGGGATCATTGAAAGAAACATCATTAACACCCAACCAACTGCATGAAGCAAAGAGACGGCGATACCTCCCCACAAACCGATCTGTGCCATTAGTTTTCCGGCAGCGGGTGATTTGCCGTTCTTGATCGCGTCAAGCTCCAGCCACCCCACGATCGCTGCGGGAATTCCCGTAAGAGGACCGCAACAAAGCAGTCCCGCAATTGCCAGCCCAAGCGCCGCGATGGCCCGCTGGCTCGCACTTCCGGCCGCCGCTCCCTGCATCCCGACATTCTGTCCGCCATATTGCTGAGGCGGGGCACCAACGTGCGGTCCTTGTCCGCCGACATAAGGCGGGGCCTGCTGTTGATAACCGGACCCGCCTACCGTCGGGCCTAGCACCGTGGCACAATTTCGACAAAACGCCGCATCCGGCGGATTCATTTGATTACAGTTTGGACAGGCTCTGGTCATAATTCTCTGTGGAAACTGTGCAGTTCCATCGGACATCGACATCTTTCAAATGCGAAACGATTTCGGCAATCTTTCTTTTTGTGATGCTACTATAAGCTAACTTTCACCGGAATAAAAGTTTTCCCCGAAATTTTTGTGAAAAAATATTCCGGACAAGTAAACCGTTAATCGGTGACGAACTCCAAAGAACCGTTAGGCACGACTCGAACCCCGAAAACGCCTATGAACATAGAAAATTACATCGGCGGCGAATTGGTAAGCCCGGCTTCGGGCACATATCTGGACAATTTCGACCCTTCGACCGGCGAGGTCTATTCGCAGATCCCCGATTCGGACGACCGCGACGTAAATCTCGCCGCGGATGCGGCCGGCAGCGCTTTTCCGGCCTGGTCAATGACGCCCCCGGACGCGCGTTTCGAGATATTGATGCGGTTAGCCGCCCTGATCGAACGCGACATGGAATCGCTGGCCCTGGCTGAATCCGTCGATAACGGCAAGCCCGTGTCGCTTGCCCGAGCCGTCGATATCCCGCGCGCGGTCTCAAATTTCAAATTTTATGCAACGGCAGCGATGCACACGGCAAACGAATCGCACGACACGGTTGGCCAAGCAATAAACTACACTCTTCGCCAGCCGCTTGGCGTTGTCGGATGTATCTCGCCGTGGAATCTGCCGCTTTATCTTTTTACATGGAAGATCGCACCCGCGATAGCGGCCGGCTGCACGGTTGTCGCGAAACCCAGCGAAGTTACGCCGATGACGGCCTATCTGCTGTCGAAACTCAGTATCGAAGCCGGTTTGCCCGCGGGTGTTCTAAATATCGTCCACGGCTTGGGGCCGAAGGTTGGTTCGGCTATCGTCGCTCACAAGGACGTAAAAGCGATCTCATTCACCGGCGGGACAAAAACGGGTGAAGAAATTGCACGCACCGCCGCACCGATGTTCAAAAAACTCTCGCTCGAACTCGGCGGAAAAAATCCGAACATCATCTTTGCCGACTGTAATTACGAAGAAATGCTGACAACCACGGTGCGTTCCTCGTTCTCAAACCAGGGAGAGATATGTCTGTGCGGTTCGCGGATATTTGTCGAGCGGCCCTTGTATGATCGGTTTCGCAAAGATTTCGTCTCGCGCGTCTCGGCGTTAAAAGTCGGCGACCCGCTTGAAGCTGACACCGATGTCGGAGCGATCGTCTCAAAGCAGCATTTCGACAAGATAATGTCCTACATCGAACTTGCCCGCGAAGAAGGCGGCACGATCTTAACGGGCGGCAACTCGGTGAACCTTCCCGCAGAGACGCAGAGACGCGGAGCAGAAAGCATAGAAACACGACCGGTAGAGAGTGTGCCTCAGATCGAGAATCCGCACTCCGCACTCCGCATCCCGCAGTTGAAAGGCTGGTATATCGAGCCGACCGTCATCGAAGGCCTGCCGCACGATTGCCGCACGAATCAAGAAGAAATATTCGGCCCGGTCGTCACCATTATGCCGTTCGACACCGAGGACGAGGTCTTAGCCTATGCAAATTCCGTACGCTACGGTCTGTCCGCAACCGTCTGGACGGAAAACCTTTCGCGAGCTCACCGCGTAGCATCAAGGCTGGGGGCCGGCATCGTCTGGATAAACTGCTGGCTTTTGAGAGATCTGCGCACGCCGTTCGGCGGCGTAAAAGACAGCGGCGTCGGCCGCGAGGGCGGCTTCCAGGCTTTGAAGTTTTTTACTGAAGAAAAGAACGTTTGTATTAAGGTTTGAGTTATAATTTGGGGTGAGGTGAATTTATGTCGGTAGTAGTCGAACTGAATCCCGAAGTGGAAGACGCGTTAAAAAAGAAAGCTGCGGCTCAGGGCTCCGAACTTGACGAATATGTTGCCGGTGTTTTGAAAAATCATATAGATCTTGGTCCCACCTATGAAGAGATCATGTCGCCGCTCTGGAAGGATTTTGAAGAAAGCGGGATCACGGAGAAGGAGTTGAATGGACTGATCGAAAGGGAGCGGCAAGCACATTGGGCCGAAAAGAATAAGAAGAACGGAAACGGAGGATAAGGATGCGTGGTTCGCTCCCGCGAGTTGTGCTCGATACAAACATCTTCATCCAGGCCTTTCTCAATCCTCATGGCCCGTCCGGACTATGCTTCCAATTAGCCCGTGAACGAAGAATCAGCTTATTCGTTTCGAAAAAGCTCTTAGCCGAAATCGAAGAGGTGATAGCACGCCCCGCGATCCGTTCGGTTGTTCGCATAAACTACGAGGAGCAGAAATACAGATTTCTTTTGGAGATCAAATCCTCCGCCTATCCCGCGACCGAGTTGAGCGGTACTTTCGAGCTTCCACGTGACCCAAAAGATGAGATGGTAGTTGACGTGGCGGTTGGATGCGATGCTGACTTCATCGTTAGTTGGGACGACGACCTGCTAAATCTGATGACGGGGACCGACCTTGTATGCAAACAATTCAGACAACGATTTCGAGGATTGAAAGTGGTCGATCCGAATGAATTCTTACGGACTGTCCATGAACTGCTTCTTGCTCTTCAACCATAAGGATTTTACGGATGAGCCTATCCAAAAAGTAGTGTGCGCGATGGTCAATTCTTAATTCTCATATGCTTTTGTATAAGGTAGTCGAGTTTAGACAACGGTCGTTATTGAAAGGTCAGATGACTTCATTTGGCCTTCAATATGCAATCAACGAATGGGCCTCGCGCGGCTGGGAGTTTGACAAGATTATTTCAGGCGAAACCGCCGTTATCCTCGGTGCAGGTGCTAAGGATGTTTTCTTTCTGATTTTCAGGAAATCCTTCGACTTTCCAGAGGACGTCTTTTTGGTTATTGACAACGTGCAAATGGAAAGACCCGTCTTAGAAAATGAGTTTCGGAATTTTGCTTCGGCCGGAAAGATCTCTCCCAACACTTTCGCACTCAGGCAAAAAATGTCTAAATGGCTTCCACTTTCGAGCGTGTCCCCGGAACTTGCAGAAGCTACTCAATTCCTGTCTGGACAATATTGATCGCGATGAAAATTACAATCACCTTAAGCCTATTCTTACTCTTTGCAACCTTTTCCGTCGCCCAGACGAAGGCTCCAACAGAGTCGACAATGGACCGCTTTCTGCGTTACGTGAAGATCGACACGCAGTCGGCCGAGGATGCGGGCAAGTATCCGAGCACCGAGAAACAGCTTGTTCTGGCTAAACTGCTGGAATCGGAGCTTAAAGCTCTCGGTGTCCAAAAGGTGAGAACCAGCAATGAAGGCATTGTTTACGGAATGGTGCCGGGGAACTTGCCGGACAATTCGAAGGTGCCGACGATCGGGTTCATCGCACACATGGACACGTCGCCGGCGGTGAGCGGAGCGAACGTCAACCCGATCATCCACAAAAACTATCAGGGCGGCGACATCGTGCTGCCGAATGACAAGTCGCAGGTGATAACCGTGGCACAGAATCCTGATCTGAAGAACCTGATCGGCGACGACATCATCACGGCGGACGGCACTACGCTCCTCGGTTCGGATGATAAATCGGGAATCGCGGAGCTAATGACGATGATCGATACCCTAAGGCAAAACCCGTCGATCAAGCACGGCAATATCGCGATCGCCTTCACTCCCGATGAAGAGGTCGGCGGGCCGATGGACGAATTCGACATCAAAGGCTGGGGAGCAAAGTTTGCCTACACCGTGGACGGCGAACAGCTAGGCGACATCTCAAACGAGACATGGTCCGCACGAACGGCAACGGTCACGTTTCGCGGTGTTTCGACGCATCCGGGAACGGCGAAGAATATTTTGGTCAATTCGGCATACGCGGCCGGTGACTTTTTAAGCCGATTTCCAAAAGCAGTTAAGAATCGACCTGAGACGACCGAGGGCCGCGTCGGGTTTATTCATCCGTATGTAGGGAACCTCGATGTCGAAACCTCAACGGTCAAAATACTGCTCCGCGATTTCGACATCGCGGACCTGGCAGCTCAGGAAACCGCGATCAGGAAAGTGATGGCAAAAACGCAGAAAAAATATCCGAACGTGAAGGTTGAGTACAAAAGCGAGCTTGGCTATTTGAATATGAAGGAAGTCCTGAAGAATTATCCGCAGTTGACGGATTATGCCATCGAAGCCGCGAAGCGGGCCGGCATCGACGCCGAACTTCGTCCGATCCGCGGCGGAACCGACGGCTCACGCCTGACTGCACGCGGCCTGCCCACTCCGAACCTTTTCACCGGCGGGCATAATTTTCACGGTAAGCTGGAATTTAATTCGCGAAAAGGTTTGGAAAAATCTACCGAAACGCTCGTGCATCTTGTGAAGATCTGGGCAGAAAAAGGAAAATGATCGTTTGGAGTTTCGGCTCTGTTTGCTTTCCGAAACCCGCTAAAACTGGAACTTCAAACTAAAACCAATAGCGAACGATGGACGAAAGAAATACAAGTGTGATCAACAGCCACGTGCCCCAATATTTGCGGTCTTCGATCAAAAAGACGGCTCGCGGCGCAACGTAGAAGAGAATAAAAGAGACGGCGAGAAAGAAGATGCTGATAATTTTCATATCGGCCGGAACCGGCCGGCCGTCTGGCGATAAAAGCAGCGTTTCAGCGACCTGGTGATAAAAAACCTGCCAGATCATCATATAGGCGAAAAGGCCGAAATCGGCGAGCAGTTCCGCGACCGGACTGTAGATCCAGATACCCCGCGATCGCATTTCCTTTTCGTGATCGTTGAGTGGTTTGCCGAGCTTGTAAAGTAGATAGCCCTCGGCCGCCGTCAGGACAAATATCAAAAGCGTTCCCAGATATGCGACCGCCCGGGACTCTTTCGGTGCTCCGCCGACTCCCGCATCAGTCAGACCGACATCGGCAGAAATCGCAGAAAAAAGTACCATCACAAACGCGGCGGTAAGTATGATCAGCGGGACGCTGAAAATAAAAAACACGAGCGGAAAACTACCGTCCGCCGAATCCGCCAGCCGGGCCTGCAGCGGAAAGCGTTTTAGATACAATCCAATGAGGCGCCCGGCGAGAATGAACAGCATGACTCCCGCAAGCGTCATGAACGCCTGCGAGTTGTCGGCGAAAGACTCATTGAACAAATTCCCGACCCGGGCGGCGAAGAGCGGAAATATCAACAGGTTGCAGGCGACCACGATGACGTCGATCACAATACCTTGCCGATTTGTCGGAAAAAATGCCTTCATCGAGCCGAGATTCTAGCAGATTTTGTGTTGCGAAGCCTTTTTCGCACCACTGCCGCCATGACAATCTCGCGGGTTTGGCATTACCTGATGCCTATAAGTTAAAATTGTTCCAGTTTCGACGCACGTACATGTTTATGGCAAATTCCCTTGACTCACCAAGAGCACCGGAGCCCGTTGGCCTATATCCGCATGCACGCCGCGTCGGAAATTTCTTGTTCCTCTCGGGTGTCGGGCCGCGCGAAAGGAGTACGAAGGAAATTCCTGGCGTCGAGCTGAACGATGCAGGCGAGATAGTTTCGTACGATATCGAAACCCAGTGTCGTTCGGTATTTCAAAATGTCCGCTTCATACTCGAAGACGCGGGTTCCGCCTGGAACAACATCGTCGATGTGACCGTTTTTCTCACTAATATGAAAGACGACTTCAAGGTGTATAATAAGATATACGCCGAATATTTTGCGGACAATCAGCCATGCCGGACAACGGTCGAGGTGAATGCTCTGCCAACGCCGATCGCTATAGAATTAAAGGTGATCGCAACGATTTAACAACAGCAGGAAGGCGGACAGAAATGGCCGCGTTCCTCATGATATAGGAGAAACATGATACCAGCAGAAACCAAGTCAGTCGCAACACGCGGCTATGCAACCACGGGCCCCGAGGCCAAATTCGGTCCGTTCGAATTCACGCGCCGCGAGGTCGGCCCGAAGGACGTCCTTATTGACATTCTTTACTGCGGCATTTGCCATTCCGATATCCATCAGGCGAAGGCCGAGTGGGAACCGATGATTCCGTCGATCTACCCGATGGTGCCCGGCCACGAGATCGTCGGCCGTGTGTCGCAGGTCGGCGGCGAGGTGACCAAATTCAAAGAAGGCGATTTTGCCGGTATCGGCTGTTTTGTCGATTCGTGTGGTGAATGCGGCGGCTGTCAGGCCGGCCTCGAGCAGTACTGCATGAAAGGATCGGCGATGACGTATAACGGCACCGAAATGGATCGGCAGACGCCAACTTATGGCGGATATTCAAATAATTATGTGATCGACGAAGACTACGCTTTAGAGATAAAGGCAGCCGAAGCCGACCTTGCCGGCGTAGCTCCGCTGTTGTGTGCCGGGATCACGACCTATTCGCCGCTCAAGCGATGGGGCGTCGGGCCGGAAAAAAAGGTCGCCATCGCGGGCCTCGGCGGTTTGGGCCACATGGGCGTGAAACTTGCGGTTGCAATGGGTGCCGAAGTAACGGTGCTGAGCACGTCTCCTTCAAAGGAAGCGGACGCACGCAGCCTGGGAGCTCATAACTTCCTGGACACAAAGGATGATGAGGCAAGGACCTCAGCAGCAGGCAGCTTCGATCTCATTCTGGATACAATATCGGCCCAACACGATTACAACGCCTATCTTGGCTTGCTGGGACTTAACGGCGTGATGGTCGTCGTCGGTGTGCCGCCCGAGCCGGTACCTGTGAATGCATTCTCACTGATCCTCGGCAATAAAGTGCTCGCCGGATCGCTCATCGGCGGCATTCCTGAAACGCAGGAGATGCTCGATTTTTGTGCCGAACACAACATCACCGCCGATGTCGAGGTTATTTCGCCAAACGTGATCGAAGAAGCGTATGGCCGCACCGTTAGATCGGACGTGCGCTATCGGTTCGTGATCGATATGCACTCGTAAGAACGAAAGTGAAAAAGCGGAAAGGTGAAAGAGTTTGTTAGCGATCACCTTCTAACCTTTTCACTTTTTCACTTTTTTACGCATTTCAACATTTTAAATGAGATACATCGCCCTGCTCCGCGGCATAAATGTCGGCGGGAACACAATGATCAAAATGGCCGAGTTGAAACGAACTTTCGAATCGCTCGGCCTCAAAAATGTTGTTACGTACCTCAACAGCGGCAACGTGGCGTTCGATTACAAGAAAACGGCCGAACCGACGCTGGTAAAGAAGCTGGAAGCTGCTATAGAAAAAGACTTCGGTAAAAATATACCGGTCATGGCTCGTGAGCAGCCGGAGATCGACGGGATAATGGCCGCCAATCCCTTCGCTGGCGAATTCCAGAGCCACAAAGAAATGCACGTGCTTTTCCTTACAGAGGAAATGCCTGCAGCCAAGCTTGACCAGCTAATGGAAGCGGCTCCAAAAGGCGAACGTTTCGCCGTGAGCGGCCGCGAGGTCTATTGCCACCTTCCGATGGGCGTTGCTGACAGCCTGCTCGGAAAAAGTTTCATCGAAAAGAAGCTAAAGCTCGCGGTTACAGGTCGAAATTGGAGGACGGTGGAAAACCTCGCCGTCCTTTGATCTCAACTTTACGCTCGTGCCTCCAGCACTAAGTTGAAGGGCGTTTCTGTGGCACGGCGGAATCGTGTAAATCCACCTTTCTTTACCACCTCGCCAAGCCTCGCCTCGCCCGCCTGGGCCCCTAACCCGAGCCCGACTTCCTGCGAACGCGACGCGGGCGTACAGATCAGCGTCGACGCCGCATAATACACCCGCCCGACCGGATTGTGGTTGTCTTCCGCCTTGTCGTTTGCAAACGGTTCGACGATCATCCAAGTGCCGTCCGGCTTCAGAGCTTTTTTCACGTGCGAAGCCGCACCCACCGGGTCGCCCATGTCATGCAGGCAATCAAAGAATGTCACAAGGTCATAATCACCGCCCGGAAATTCCTTTGACGCAGCAACTTCAAATTTGACCCGATCGCCAACGCCGGCCGCCTCGGCCTTAGCGCGGGCCGATTCGATCGATTTGTCGTGATAATCAAATCCTACAAAATCCGACTTAGGAAACGCCTGGGCCATCAGAATCGTTGAAGCCCCAAGCCCGCAGCCAACGTCCGCGACCTTTGCACCCGCTTTCAGTTTTTCTTCAACGCCGTCAAGGGCGGGTATCCATGAACCGACCAGATTGGCAATATACCCCGGGCGGAAGAACAGCTCGGTCCCGCAGAAAAGATCGGGGTCGTGTTCGTGCCAACCGAGGCCATCGCCTGTTTTGAACCTGTCGATCATCTTTGGAACGGCTTTCAATGCTGACGTCGCTAATATGAAAGCGCCCGGGAGATAGGCCGGATTGTCCTCGTTCGTCATAACGAATGCCTGTTCATCGGTCATATAATAGCTGTCGTTTGCGGCGTCATACTGCACATAGCCGCCTGCCGCGTTTGCATTTAACCACTCGCGAACGTACCTTTCGTTGGTTCCGGTCCGCTTTGCCAACTCTGCCGCGGTTATCCGTTCATTCGGCTCTGCCATTGCCTTGTATAACCCAAGCTTTTCACCGATCACGATCGACCCCGCGTGCATTGTTGCTCCAAGATCGCCAACAAATTTTCCAAGCAGCTCATTCAGTTTCTGTTCATCAATACTCATATTGTCTCTCCTCTCTTACCGCAGAATCGGGGGTGGTGTAGCAGTATTTTGATATGCGGCATTCTATTACAGACCGGCCCGGAAGTCATGAAGGTTTTCTGAAAATTTTCTGAATCTCTGGAATGACAACGTAAAAGCGAGGCTGGTCCATCGCAATTTTGGGATATACTAATGAGATGTCGATTCGACGGCCATTCAATTTCAAACAGTGGATCAATGACCACCGTCACCTGCTTAGGCCGCCCGTTGGTAACCAATGCGTTTATGATGACGACGATTTTATCGTCATGGTAGTTGGCGGGCCCAATTCCCGGAAAGATTATCACTGGGACGAGGGCGAAGAGCTTTTTTATCAGCTTGAGGGCGATATAGAAGTGCAGATACAGGAAGACGGAAATGCGGTCGAGGTTCCGATCCGCGAAGGCGAAATGTTCCTCTTGCCGCCGCGAATTCCGCACAACCCGATCCGCGGTTCCGACACCGTCGGCCTAGTCATCGAACGCAAACGCCGCGACGGTGAACTCGACGGGCTGATGTGGTTCTGTGAAAACTGCAACAACAAACTCTACGAGGAATATTTTCAGCTTGAGGATATTACTACCCAATTTCAGGGCGTTTTTAAGAAATTCTACGGTTCTGAAGAACTGCGAACCTGCGGCACCTGCGGTTGGATTATGCAGCCGCCCGCCTAATGTGAGTTGAATACTTTCCGAAATTATTGACATACATATTATATAAATATAATATAAATATGTTTGTGTGGGACGAATCTAAAAGACTGAAAGTTATCGACGAACACAAAGTAGATTTTGCCCTGTTGGTTGACGTTTTTGACGATGCTTTTGCTGTTTATTTGAGGATTTTGCGCATTCGACCGATGAAGAAACACGTTTTAATCTCATTGGCTTTTCGTTTCAATACGGGCTTATTTACGTCACCTTTACCTACGAGAACGATGACGTTCGTTTAATCACAGCGTGGAAAGCTGAAAATGGATGGTGCAAGAATATGAGCAGTACAAAAAATAAAGATTATGAATATTTAGAAACTTCCGAAGAGGCAAGAAAACGAGGTTTAAAACGAATCACGCGGCCCGCATTTTTAGGCAAACCAAAGAAAAGAGAGACTAAGAAAACAATCACGATAATGCTTGATCCTGACATTATCGAACACTTTAAAACCCAGGCCGAAAACTTCAATGTTGGCTATCAAACGTTGATAAACCAGACCCTTCGGGACAAAATTAGTAATTCGCGCTCAAATGCGAACGCCAATGATCTCGTTGAGAAACTCATTCAAAATAAGACCGCTTTAAGAAAATTAAAAGCCAAGTTAGAGACAGTGTAATAGGATAATGCAAGGGACAGATCGATCGGATGCGCACTTATGGAAGAAAAGATGAACATGCTTGCCGGACGGCTGCAGGACATGGCTGATATTGAGAGGTTGAAAAATGAAGCCGATTGATATGTCGGAAGCGGCAACTCTAAAGCGTCTGAAAACCGTTGACCGATTGCGCGAATTGTGCCTTGCGTTGATGAAGGCGAAAGACAAAAGCGACAAGAAACCACAACCTAAAAATACAAGATAAGAAGTCGCCGTCAACAATTTTCGGCATAGAATTCATCACTGCTATTGATATGTCATCCGAGGCAATAACCAGGCGTCTCAAACAGACCGAGGAGCTTCGAAAGCTTAGTCTGTCGTTGACGAAGGCAAAGATCCTGACCGACGATGAAGCGGTGAAATTAAGAAAAGTATTTCGCGAAAGAAAGGCGCGCGAGACATCGGGAACGATAGTTGAAATATAGGTTCATTGGTACTCCTTCTTGAGGGTTGATGCTAAAAATTGACGTTCATACGCACATTCTTCCAAAAGACATTCCCAATTGGAAAGACAAATTTGGCTATGGCGGTTTTATCGCTCTTGAGCATGACGCGCCTGGTTGCGCTCGAATGCTCAAAGACGACGGACATTTTTTTCGCGAGATCGAAGACAATTGCTGGAGTGCGGAAAAGCGTATTAAGGAATGTGATGCAGACGGCATAGATGTTCAGGTGCTATCGACCGTTCCAGTGATGTTCAGCTACTGGACAAAACCGGCGGACGGGGCCGAGATCGCTCGATTTTTGAATGACGGCATAGCAGAGATCGTTGCGGAACGGCCCAAACGCTTTATCGGCCTTGGCACAGTTCCAATGCAGGATACGCAATTGGCGATCAAAGAACTTGAACGCTGCAAGCAGATCGGGCTCGTCGGCGTTCAGATCGGAACAAACATCAATCAGTTAAATCTTGGCGAACCTCAGTTCTTTGAGTTTTTTGCGGCGTGCGAAGAACTTGGAATGGCGGTATTTGTCCATCCTTGGGAGATGATGGGCGAGGCCGATATGCAGAAATACTGGCTGCCGTGGCTGGTAGGAATGCCGGCAGAATCTTCGCGCGCCATTTGCTCGCTGATCTTTTCGGGCACATTGGAAAGATGTCCTGCCCTGCGAATATGCTTTGCTCACGGCGGCGGCTCGTTTCCGGCAACTCTAGGGCGTATCGATCATGGCTTCAACGTTCGCCCCGACCTTTGTGCGGTAGATAATCCGCACAGCCCACGTAAATATCTGAGTAAAATGTATTTTGACTCGCTCGTGCACGAACCCGCGAAACTGGATTATCTGATCACCCTCGTCGGTGCCGATCAGGTAATGCTCGGCACCGATTATCCATTTCCTCTCGGTGAACTCGAACCGGGAAAGCTTATCGATTCCATGCCCTACGACGATTCGATCAAAGAAATGCTGTTCAATGGTGCGGCGCTCAATTGGCTCGATCTCGACATTTCAAGATTCGAGACAACGAACCGGCTGTAAAAAGAGAATGGTGGCCGGTCCATCCCAAAGCCGCGTTTTTTCACCCTATTTTCGGCAAAACGGACTTTTTATCGCAACTACTGCTAGGATTACATTGTTTTCCAAACCGCGATTTTCCATTACATTCGATTAACGTATGACATTACCCACTCAGCTTCAATTATCAGGTTCAGCCGACGAAGCTTCGGCTCTCGATGATCAGGATCAGCTCAATTCATACCGCGGCCGATTTCATATGCCGTTGACATCGAACGGCTCCGAGGCCGTCTATTTCACCGGTAATTCGCTCGGCCTTCAGCCCAAAACTGCGCGCGAATACATCGATCAGGAAATGGACGATTGGGCGCGGCTTGCAGTCGATGGTCATATTCACGCAAAGAATCCGTGGCTTCCCTATCACGAGTTCGTCACCGAACCGATGGCGCGGGTCGTCGGCGTTAAGCCTATTGAAACCGTTATGATGAATGGGCTTACGGTAAACCTTCATCTGCTTATGGTGTCGTTTTATCGCCCCACAAAGGAGCGATACAAGATCGTCATCGAGAAAGGAGCGTTCCCGTCGGACCAGTACGCGGTCGGATCGCAAATCCATTTTCACGCATACAATGCAGAGCAGTTGATCACAAACTACAGTTGGCCTCTGTCTGAACAATTCTCGACCCGGGACGCGGAAAACCAACCTCCCAATTATAGCTGGCCGCTCGCCGACAGATCGCCTAACGAAGATGCTCTGATCGAACTCACTCCGCGTGAAGGCGAAGCGACACTCCGCACCGAAGACATTCTAAAAACCATCGACCGCGAAGGCGACAGCGTCGCCCTTATTTTGCTCGGCGGCGTCAACTATTACACCGGGCAGGCCTTCGATATGAAGGCGATCACCGAGGCCGGTCACCAGAAAGGCTGCGTCGTCGGTTTCGACTGCGCTCATGCGGCAGGCAATCTTGAGCTTAAGCTCCACGATTGGGACGTCGATTTTGCGGCATGGTGCTCGTACAAATATCTGAATGCCGGGCCGGGCGGCATCGCGGGAATATTCGTCCACGAACGCCATGCAAATTCGTTCGATCTGCCCCGCTTCGCCGGTTGGTGGGGCCATGACAAGGAAACCCGCTTCCTGATGGGCCCGGAATTCAAACCGCTCCCCGGTGCAGAGGGCTGGCAAATATCAAACCCGCCGATCTTTCAGCTCGCGGCCCTCCGTGCCTCGCTCGAGATATTCGACGAAGCGGGAATGTCGAAACTGCGTGCAAAATCGGAAAAACTGACGGGCTATCTGGAATTGTTGTTAGACAAGATCGAAGACGACCGGATCTCGATCATTACACCTCGCGATCCTTCACAAAGAGGCTGCCAGCTATCGATACGAGTGAAGAATGCCGACAAATCGCTTTTCAACGCGATCGCCGAACGCGGTGTCTTCGCCGACTGGCGTGAACCCGATGTCATCCGCGTTGCCCCGGCGCCGCTGTATAATTCTTTTGAGGATGTTTACGGCTTTGCGGGGATTCTCGCAGATTGCTTGAATTGAATCATCATTGTTCATTGTAAATTGGATAATTATTAACTGGTGTTCCTTTTCCCAATTAACAATTCCCTGTAATGTCACGATCAAAAGTAATAATAATCGGAGCCGGCCTCGCAGGTTCGCTCCTTTCGATCTACCTCGCAAAACGCGGGATGAATGTAACCGTTTTCGAAGCCCGGTCTGACATGCGAAAGGCCGGGACGGCCGCCGGGCGGTCGATAAACCTTGCGTTGTCGGACCGGGGTATTGCGGCTTTGCGCGAGGTCGGGATTGACGAATATATGCTTGCTGAGGCCGTGCCGATGTATGGGCGGATGATCCATTCAGTTTCCGGCGAAACAAAACTGCTGCCTTACAGCGGTCGTAAAGGCGAATACATCAATTCGGTTTCGCGTGCCGGGTTGAATATCGCCCTGATAAACGAGGCGGAAAAGTATCCGAACGTCCAGTTTGTCTTTAATGAACGTTGTACCGATCTTCACGTCCCGACTGGCGAGGTCTCATTCGAAAGCGGCCGCACGATCAGGGGCGACACCGTGATCGCAACCGACGGCGCAGGTTCCGCCGTTCGCCAGTCAATGGAAAAGCAAATGCCCGACTTTTCTTGTTCGTCCATCTTCCTAGATCACGGGTACAAGGAACTCCACATCCCGCCAGCCAAGTCCAACAAACTTCAGTTTGTTGCTCCCGGCGACAAACTGAAGTTTGCTGGACGGTTTCAGATCGAACCAAACGCACTACACATCTGGCCGCGGCATAAATTCATGATGATCGCCCTCCCAAATTTCGACGGCAGCTTCACATGCACGCTATTTTTGGCACACAAGGGAGATACCAGCTTTGAAGAAATTAGCCGCGGATTTGCGCAGATGGACACGGATCAGAAGAACCCTGAAGAGCCGCATCATCCCCGTTCATCCGCTGCAGAATCGGTCTTGGAATTTTTCAACCGCGAATTCCCTGACGCCGTTCCTCTGATGCCAACGCTCATCGAAGATTTCTTCGCAAACCCGACCGGCGATCTCGGCACGCTTCGATGCTGGCCGTGGCACGCCGGAGGCAATGCTCTGCTGCTAGGCGATTCGGCGCACGCGATGGTTCCCTTCTACGGCCAGGGCATGAACTGCGCCTTCGAAGACGTCCGCGTCCTCGATCAGCTCATTGAAAAAGAAGTTCTTAGCTCCCCTCCTGTCTTAGGAGGGGTGGCAGCCGCTTCGGCTGACGGGGTGGTCAAATCTTCGGTTACGGCCATCGATTGGAATATGATTTACGACGAATACGCACAACTCCGCAGGCCAAACACCGACGCTATCCAGGACATGGCCGAGGAAAATTTCTACGAAATGCGTGACGCCACCGCCGACCCGGTCTTTCAGCGCAAACGCGAACTGGAGACGCAGCTCGAACAGACTTACCCCGATTATTTCTCAAAATACTCAATGGTCACATTCCGCGAAGACCTGCCATATTCGGTCGCAAAGGAAAAAGGAAACGCACAGGATCGGTTGTTGATGCAGATATGTTCGAATGTGGAAAGAGTGGATAAGCTGGATTTGAATGAGATCGTAGAGAAAGTCCGTATTCTCAACCTTACTTAGATGGCTTACCGCGACCGAGTCGCCCGGTTGACCAAGAGGCAAATTCCTAATGAAAAAAGAAATGGTACAGTTTGAAAACAGCAGCGGCGAGAAATTATCGGCCCGGATCGAATTTCCCGTAGGCCAAAAGCCGCATAATTTTGCGATCTTCGCCCATTGTTTTACGTGCAATAAGAATTTTAAGGCCGTGCGCTATATTACGCAGGCATTGACGGCCGAAGGCTTTGGCGTAATGAGTTTTGATTTCACCGGTCTTGGTGAAAGCGAGGGTGAATTTGCCGAAACCACCTTTTCGGGTTCGGTTGACGATTTGATCTGCGCGGCCAAATATCTCGCGCAGAATTATGATGCACCGTCGATCATCATCGGACATTCGCTTGGCGGCGCGGCGGTGATCCTAGCGGTAAGTCAGCTTGAAGATGTCAGGGCCGTTGTCACGATCGGAACGCCGTCGGCTCCGCAGCATGTAAAAAGTCTTTTCCAGACCAGCATCGGAGAAATCGAAGAGAAAGGCTCCGCCAAGGTTTCCATCGGCGGACGGCCGTTTACAGTAAAGAAACAATTTGTTGACGACCTGAACGATCAGGATATGATCGGCACTATACGTTCGATGAGGAAGTCGTTTCTTTTTTTGCATTCGCCGCAGGACACGATAGTCGGGATCGACAACGCCGCGGAGCTCTATCAGGCCGCCCATCACCCAAAAAGCTTTATCTCGCTCGATGGGGCCGACCACCTGCTCTCAAAGGAAGCGGACGCCTGCTATGCGGGTGATGTAATTGCGAATTGGGCAAAACGCTATGTCGAGATCCCGGAGCTAAAAGAACTTTCGACCAAACGCCACATCGTCGCCAACTTGGGAAACGAAGAAAAATTCACGACACGGATAAAAGCCGATCAGCATCATTTTATCGCCGATGAACCGGAAAGCTTTGGCGGGAATGACTTTGGCCCGTCGCCATACCAGCTTGTCGCCTCCG